>CAZFHQ010000122.1:0-4048 GCA_964519325.1 uncultured Clostridium sp. | reverse complement strand
CCTCGGCGGTGGCGATGGCGGTTTCAATAAAGACGGTACACCGTTCCCCCAGCTCCGCCGGGGCAGATGAGGTCAGCGCCAGCGGCCCAAATTCTTCCAGCGGGATATTCATGCGGGCAGCTTGCTCCTCCACAAAAGAACCCGTACCAGCGGCACAAATTTTATTCATCTGAAAGTCTGCCACCTCCCCATGCTTCAGGGAGATGAATTTGGAGTCCTGGCCGCCGATCTCAAAAACGGTGTCGGCCTTGGGGACCCAGCGGACTGCCGCTTTTGCCTGGGCTGTAATCTCGTCCCGCACAGCGTCCGCCCCCAGCATGGCCCCCAACCGCTCCCTGCCGGAACCGGTCACCCCAACTGCCAGGAAGGGGAGTTCCCCAAAGCGGCTGCGGATGCTTTCCAGCCCTTGCCGCACCGCCCCCTCCGGATCTCCGGCGGTGCGCAGGTACTGGAAGTCCACCAGGGCGCCGTCTGGACTGATGAGGACAAGGTTCGTGCTGGTGGAACCGATGTCGATGCCCAGGGAGCACCCTTCTGATGGGATGGCTTGTGTGCTGTTCGGTTCCGCCAGGGAGGTTCCCGCCGCCAGGGCAAGCGGCGGGAGGTAGTCCGCCTTACGCGGTACGGCGGTGTATTCGTCCAGTACCGCTGTCAAATGGCGCGGATCCATCGTCCCCTCGGCATGGAGCGCCGCGCCGACCGCCGCCGGATACATGGCCTGAGCCGGGATCAGCAGTTCCTCCTCCCCAAGGGAAAACACTTCCCGGATAGCGCGGACGACGCCCGCGTTTTGCGTTACGCCGCCGCAAAAGACCACCGGTTTCCGGACAGGGAGATCCCGGACGATCACCGCCTTATAGTTGCGGATCATGGCATAACACAGCCCCAACAGGATATCGGCCGTTGGGACCCCTTCCTGCTGGCGATGGATGATGTCGGTTTTTGCGAAGACGGCACAGCGGCCGGAAAGCCGCGGGATGGAGCGAGCCTGTGCGGTAAGCCGGGAGTAGTCCTCTATCTCCAGGTTTAGACGGGACATCTGGGCCTCAAAAAAGGAGCCGGTTCCGCCCGCGCAATGCTCATTGACGGAAAACCTGGGGGCCTTGGCCTTCAGATCCGTCACAAACCTGGCGCCCTGGCTGCCAATTTCAATCAGCGAACCGGCGTCCGGCGCAAGCGCGCGAACACCGTCCACAATAGCCGGAATGTCCCCCAGACGGTTTAATTGCGGGCAGGCGTCCAGCAGGAGCCGGCTGTTCATCCCAGTGACTGCCATGGCGATGGGTTCCTCCGGCAGCTGCAAGGCAGCCAGCCCCTGGCGCAGCGTGGGTAGAAGCGCGCCGTGATGCCGCCGCATCCATGTTGATTGCAATATGTTATCCTTCAGCAGGGCCAGCTTGATCGTCGAGGCCCCCATATCAATTCCTAAGCGATACATCGTCATACTCCTTTCGCCGGTCATCTTGACTTTGCATGGAAGTTTTTGTATAATTAAGGTGCAGTTAGTCAATGCTAATCACCACCAGCACAATTATAGCCAAGAAAGGGGAGAATGTCGGTTGCAGCGGCAACCGGATCACTATGGAAGATATTTATCCCATCCTCCGCAAGTGCAGCTTTTTTGAGGGTATCCCGGAGGAAAAATACCCTGATGTGCTCCACTGCCTGCAAGCAAGCAAAAAACGGTTTTCAAAAGGCGGGATCATTGTCAATATCGGGGAGCAAAGCCAAATGGCCGGGGTCGTGCTTTCCGGCGTTGTTGAGCTGGCCATCTATGACGAGAACGGGAACCAGGTCAACGTCAATCACATCTCCCAGGGCATTGGGTTCGGCCTGGAGCTTGCCTGCTCAGAGCAAAACTCCAGCCCTGTGCAGTTTTACGCGCTTTCTGACTGTGAGATCCTGTTTTTGAATTTCACCTCTCTGATGAGCATAGAAGCGCCGCCCTGCCCTTACAGGACCCGTGTGGCCACGAACCTCCTGCGGGATTTTGCCAAGCAGACGATTTTTCTCAATCAAAAACTGCGGATCATGGGGCAAAAACGGCTGCGGGACAAGATCAAAGTCTATCTTCAAAGCCAGGCGCTGACAGAAGACGGCTGGGTAACGCTGCCCTTCAGCCGGAACGAATTGGCCGATTATCTCTATGTAGACCGCAGCGCCTTGTCCAGAGAGCTGAGCCGGATGAAAGAGGATGGGATTCTTTCCTATCGGGGGCAAGAATTTCACATCTTAGATCCGGATTTCCTGTCTTCCCTTCCCAGCGTAAAAAAATAAAACGCCCTGTTGCCACGCGCATACCGTGCTCAGCGCCCGCCCCGCCACGGAGCAGGAGGTCGTCACGCTGCCCGGAGCGGAAGGCAGGAACGCCTCTTTACCCGGAACTGCTGGAAATCCGGCGGCATATTATCCATGCCATCACCCAATAATCTGGAAAATGGTTGCTGTGGCAATCGTTTTTATCGGGAGATTGTGCTAGAATATACGAAACAGAATTGTGGAGGGGAGCATGGATGCAGAACTTTCGGAATTTGCCAACAGAACGCGCCGAAAACCTGGCGCGGCTGGTGCCGATTTTGCCCGGCCGTGTGGTGAGCATGGCCTTGTCCCAAAGTGAACGCTGCCAAATGACGCTTCTGGCCTTTGCCGACGGGGAAAGCGTCAGCGAGGAGCGCTATTTTGGCGATACGTTTTACTATGTCCTGGAAGGGGAAATGCCGCTCCGGCGGGAGGGGCAAACGGAATGCTTACTGACCGGAGACTGCATTGCGGTCCCTGCCGGAACGCTGCACGCGATCGGCGGGACACGGCCGTTTAAGGTGTTACAGATTACGATTCAATAAATTTGTGGAGGACAGGAATATGGATAAGCTGATCAAGAACTTGGAACACGCGCAGCCATTGGCGCTGAAGGAGCAGGTGCGCTATGAAGCGGGCAAGGTCGTCAGCCTTACGCTGGCACAGCAGTCCGGTGTGGGGATGACCCTGTTTGCCTTTGACGCCGGTGAGGGCGTCAGTACCCATGCCGCCCCTGGCGACGCGATGGCTCATATTTTGGAAGGTGAGGCACAGATCACCATTGACGGCGTCGTTCATCAAGTGAAGGAGGGCGGCGTGATCATTATGCCCGCCGGGATTCCCCATGCGGTGCGGGCCGTCACGCCCTTTAAGATGCTGCTTACCGTTGTAAAAGCTGCCGCACAATAGGGTTCGGGAAACTGGCGCCCCGCCACGGCGCGGGAGGTCATCACCCTGACTGCCAAGCGGACAATGCAATCAATTTTCTTCTTCCGGCAGCTCGCCCGTGGGCTGCCGGAAGTTTTTTATGCGGCTCACTAAAAGCCGGCGCTTCTCTCAGGGCGGCAGGCAATTTTGCGGCGCCATCGGCTATCATTGCGGGAAGGAACAGCTATTGCCGCAAAAAAGAACACGTCCAAAGACGTGCTCTTTCGTTGGTCAGTCGGTGACGACCGCATAGGGCCAGTCCAGGATTCCGCCGAATTCCTTCACGTTGGTGTAGCCCATCATTTCCAGCTGGGCGGCGGCGCCCTTGCTGCGGACGCCGCTGCGGCAGTACACCAGAATCAGCTGGTCTGGGTCGGGCAGCTCGTCCTCGGCGCGGAAGGCGATTTCGGAATCGGGAATCAGCATGGCGTTGGGAATGTGTCCCTCCGCGTATTCCGCAGGGGAGCGGACGTCTAAAATGGTAAATCCCGTTTGGGTGTCCATGATTTCTTTTGCTTCTTTTGCCGTGATCGTCATGTGATCCTCCTTGCGTTGTTGCAATTTATTTTTCTGATTTTGCGCAGGCGGCGGCGTTCCCTTCGCCGCGGCGCAGGCTAATTATAGCAGGAACCGCCGGTTTTCGCAACAGAAAAGCGCGGCCTTCTCAGCGGGAGAGGACCGCGCTTTTGCCAAATCGGCTTATTTTTTCTGAACGGGGAAGTAGATTTTGGTTTTCAGCTCGGATACGGCGATGCGGTCGAATTGGGTTCGCAGATAAACCTCATAGGGCGCGTTGGTGATTTCGTACCCGTTTTCTTCCATC
>CAZFHQ010000121.1:0-4100 GCA_964519325.1 uncultured Clostridium sp. | reverse complement strand
TCCATGCGCAGGTTGCACAAGCCGCCAAATTTTTCGGCGGTGGCAAAGTCGATGTAAACCGCCTTGGCGTGGCCAATGTGCAGGTAGCCGTTTGGCTCCGGCGGGAACCGGGTGTGTACCGTCCGGCCTTCATATTGGCCGCCGGCTGCCAGGTCCTCGTCAATGAAATCGTGGATGAAGTTGGACCAGGCTTCTTCCTCTGCTGCTTCCGTTACCTTTTTTTCCTCGCTCATACGCGAACCTCACTTTTTTCGTTTTCCGCTGTCAGCTTTTGCAGCCCAAGGGCCAGCCGCCGCAGCGACTCCTCCCGGCCAAGGATCACCAGGATCTCGATGGCGCCGCCGGGCGTTACCTTTTGGCCTGCCGCGGCAATGCGTACCGGCCACAGCAGCGTGCCGTTCTTCACTTCCAGCGCTGCCGCCAGCTGGATCAGGGTATCGTGTACTGTTTCCACAGACCAGTCGGCGCACTGCTCCAGGGCGGCGATGGCCGCGCGCAGCATCTCCGGGGAATTCTCCAAATTGGTCTTGCTCTTTTTGTTGACAAACAGTTCTGTTTCATACTCCGGCAGCCGCTGGAAAAAGCCGATCATCTCAGGGATCTCGGTCAGCCTGGTCACCCGCGGCTGCAGGATGGCGGAAAGGACTTCCCAATTTGCGGCCGTTTCGCCAAAGACCGCCCTGTAATACGGCATTGCCATTGCGGTGAATTGCTCCGGCGTCATAGCGCGGAGATATTCGCCGTTGAACCAGGCCAGCTTGTCGTAGTCGAACACCGCCGGCGACTTGCTGATGCCGTCGATGGAGAAGTTTTCGCACAATTCGCTGAGGGTAAAGACCTCCCGGTTGTCCTTGGGACACCAGCCCAGCAGGGCAATATAATTGACGATCACCTCCGGCAGGTATCCCTCGCTGACCAGGTCGTCAAAGCCGGTGGCCCCATGGCGCTTGGAGAGCTTGGAGACGTTGCCTTCCTCGTCCCTGCCCATGATGAGCGGCAGGTGGACGTAGGTGGGGACCTGCCAGCCAAAAGCCTGATACAGCAGGTTGTATTTCGGCGTGGAGGTCAGGTACTCGCAGCCCCGCACCACATGGGTGATGTGCATCAGGTGGTCGTCGATGACATTGGCGAAATTGTAGGTGGGGTAGCCGTCGGATTTCAGCAGGATCTGATCCTCCAGCTCGCTGTTGTCAATGGTGATCTCGCCGTACACCGCGTCTACAAAGGCAGTGGAGCCTTCCGTCGGCATTTTTTGCCGGATGACATATGGCACGCCAGCGTCCAGCAGGCGCCGGACCTCCTCCGCTGGCAAATCACGGCAATGGCGGTCATAGCCGCCAAACTCGCCGCCCTCGGTGCGGAGGGACTCCAGGCGCTCCTTGTCACAGAAGCAGTAATACGCCTTACCCTCCTTTACCAGCTGCTCGGCGTAGGGGCGGTAAATATCCTGCCGCTCGCTCTGGACATACGGCCCATAAGCGCCGCCGACGTCCGGGCCTTCGTCATGGCGCAGGCCCACCTGCTCCAGCGTGCGGTAGATCACGTCCACAGCGCCCTCCACCAGCCGCTCCCGGTCGGTGTCCTCGATCCGCAGGATAAACTGGCCGCCCTGGGATTTGGCGATCAGGTATTCATATAACGCGGTGCGCAGGTTGCCCACATGCATAAAACCGGTGGGGCTTGGCGCGAACCGTGTGCGTACAATGTTTCCCATTCTGATTCCTCACTCTGTCTGCAAAAGTTATGCCGCAAGGGCGCGGCGGGGATGCCTGCCGCTCAGGCGGCGCTGCTGCTGTCGCTGTCGCTGTCGCTGCCGCTGTCGCTGGAAGCGTCGTCGCCCTGCCCGTTGAGATACTCGACATATTCCTCCAGGCACAGGTTCAGCTCATGCATTTTTTTGGCGTGGGTCCGGCCCACATAGCGGAACCGCCACGGCTGATATTCCACGCCGGTAATGTCCTCCTTATCCGCGGGATAGCGGAGCACAAAGCCGTATTTATAGCTGTTTTCCACCAGCCAATCGTATTCCTCGGTGTCGGCAAAGCTGGCGCTGCAGGTGTTCAGGCCGATGGAAAGGCCGGTGGTGTATTCGCTGGCGCTGCCCTTTTGGGTCGTCTTGTCCGCCTGGGCCTGCGCCTCTTCCTCTGTCTCGCCGGACTCCACCAGGGCGTCCACCTGTTCCTGATAGAACTCGTCCTGCTCGTCCTCGCTGCGGTAGCTGTAGGTGATCCAGACATAGCAGTCCTCCTCCGTGCCGGCGGAATAGAGCGCCTCAAAGTCCTCGACCATGCTCTTGTCAATGGTGGCGTCAAAGGCTTCGGTCAGGTCGGTTTGAAAGGAGGAGGGCAGGGCGGTGGCGTTATTGACGATGGTCAGCAGCCGGTCGTCCGCCTGGGTGATCGCGCCGGCCTGGGTACCCTCCAGCTGGATCGCGGAGGAAGTGTCGGCGGGCTGCCCCTCGGCGTCTGCGGAAGAAAGGGCCATGGCCCCGGTGTCTGACACAGCGGATTCCGGCGCGGCGGCGTCGGCGGGCAAAGCCTGCGCGGGCTGTGCCGGTGTTCTGCCGGCCAGCGACATGGTGATGAGGATCGCCGCGGTTATGGCGGCTACTGCGGCGACGACGCCAATGGTGAAGGCCGCGTTCCTCTGGTCGGTCTTTTTTCTGTTCTCGTTTGGATATTGCGGTGTTGGGCTGTTCCGTGTCATATCCACTCTCCCCTTTCCATCGCGAGAGGCGGGTCACGCCTGTGATTCGCTATAATAATACAGCATAATGGTACCACACCGGGGATGTAAATTCAAAACGAAATTTTGTAACTGTTATTACTAAATTTTCATAATTTGGTCGAAGCCTGCGAAAAAAAGGCGCCGGACCCATGACCGACGACCTTTGCGCCGCGCGTGGGCTTTTCCCTGTGAAAGGGCAGGGCAAAGCGCGCGTCCCGAACAGGAAACCACCCGTTCGCATGGCTGCAAATGGGTGGTTTGGGTGTGCATCATTCAACTGACACTGCATGGACAGACAGCATCGCGCATCGTGGATTGGGGTTTCCCCCCCCGGAGCAGCGCGTACAGCCTTGAAAAGCTGCGCAAAAAAGAGTTTTTAGTCCTCCTCTGCGTTCTCCCAGTTGTGCCAGACGTTCTGGACGTCGTCGTTGTCCTCCAGGGCGTCGAGGAGCTTCTGCATTTTTCCGGCGGCCTCCTCATCGGTGATGGCAGTATAGGTATCCGGCACCATCTCCACATCGGCCGAGACAAACTCGTAGCCCTTGGCGGTCAGGTCCTCCAGCACGCCATTGAAGTCGGCAGGGTCGGTGTAAATCTCGAACACGTCCTCATCCGCCAGGAAGTCAGCGGCGCCGGCCTCCAGGCTGTCCTCCATGACCTGATCCTCGCTGCGGCCCTCCTTCTCGACGACCAGCACGCCCTTTTTCTGGAACATAAAGGAAACGCAGCCGGTGGTACCCAGGTTGCCGCCGAATTTATCGAAGTAATGGCGCACGTCGCCGGCGGTGCGGTTCCGGTTATCGGTCAGCGCCTCCACGATCAGCGCCACGCCGCAGGGGCCGTAGCCCTCGTAGGTGATGTTCTCGTAGCTGTCGCCCTCGCCCTCGCCGGCCGCCTTTTTGATGCAGCGCTCGATGTTATCGTTGGGCATATTGGCCGCCTTCGCCTTGGCGATCAGGGCTTTCAGCGTGGAGTTGGAAGAAGGATCCGGCCCGCCGCCCTGTTTGACCGCAACGGCCAGCTCCCGCCCGATCTTGGTAAAGACCTTGGCTCTCGCGCCGTCTGTCTTTTCTTTTTTTCGTTTGATATTATTCCATTTAGAATGGCCTGACATAATTCGCCCTCCCATAATTTTCTAATGTATATCGTATCATATTCTGAACGTTCTTGCAAGCCTCCGCGCGGACTTGCTGCAAAAACCTGCGCAAGGGGGGCCGGGGCGCGCTTGCGGCTGTGTCCGCCGTGGCCCGCCGCCAATGGGATTTGCAGGGGATCGCAGTAAAAAAGCCCGGAAACCTTTTACAGCTTCCAGGCCAGCTTTGGTGCCGGTGGTGGGACTCGAACCCACACACCCTTGCGGATAACAGATTTTG
>CAZFHQ010000120.1:0-4111 GCA_964519325.1 uncultured Clostridium sp. | reverse complement strand
GGTGGGCAAGGGCATGTCCTTCCGGGATGCTTATAAAGCGACGGGTACCCTGGTGGCCTACTGCATCCAGCACGGCAAAACGCTGGAGACGCTGACCATCGGGGAGTATCGGCAGGTCTGCGAGCTGTTCGACGAGGATGTGTATGCGGCGATCTCGCTGGAGCGGTGCGTCAACGGCCGGAACGTGCTGGGGGCGCCGGCGCCGGAGCAGGTGGAGCGGCAGGCCAACCGGGTGCTGGCGCTGATCCGGCAGGATAACTAAGAATAAAATAGTAATTAGAATTCTATAGGGATATTATATAGATTATAAAGTGAATGGAGGAGTTGGAATGATCAGAGCGGGAATTGTCGGCGCGACAGGCTATGCCGGCGCGGAGCTGGTGCGCATTTTGCTTGGGCATCCCCAGGTGGAGCTTACCGCGGTCAGCTCTGTCAGCTTTGAGGGGACGCCCCTCAGCGATGTATACCCCGCCTACCGCGGGCTGTGCGACATGGTCTGCACCAATCAGGAGGAGGTGCTGGACCGGTGCGACGTTGTGTTCGCGGCGCTGCCCCATGGCCTTTCGCAAGGGTTGGCCCAGCAGTGCGCCGACCGGTTTAAGGTGTTCATCGACCTTGGGGCGGACTTCCGCCTGGAGGACGAGAACACCTACCAAAAATGGTACCAGGGCGAGTTTGAGAACAAGGCGCTGCACCAGGCGGCAGTTTATGGAATGCCGGAGTTTTTCCGGGAGGAGATCCGCGGCAAACGGCTGATCGCGAACCCAGGCTGCTACACCACGGCGGTGCCTATGGCGCTGGCGCCGGCGGTGGTGCGCCGCCTGATCTCGGTGCAGGGCATCATCGCCGACTGCAAATCCGGCGCGACCGGCTGCGGCAGAAAGCCCTCTCAGCGGACTCATTACCCGGAACTGAACGAGAGCTTTTCCGCCTATAAAGTGGCGGACCACCGCCATAGCCCGGAGATGGAACAAACCCTCACCAAGCTGGCCGGCGAGCCTGCCAGCGTCACGTTTGTGCCGCATCTGCTGCCGATCAACCGCGGCATTCTGGCAACCTGCTACGCCCGCCTGAACCCCGGCGTGACCGAGAAAAAGCTGCGGGAGGCCTATGAGGATTTTTACGAGAACGAGTATTTTGTGCGGGTGCTGCCCAAGGGGAAGGTGGCGGACGTGAAATGCGTGCGTTACTCTAACTTTGTGGATGTTTCCATTCATGTGGACAAAGCGGCGGGCCTGCTGGTCGCGATCTCCGCCATCGACAACATGGTCAAGGGAGCGGCCGGCCAGGCCGTGCAGAACATGAACCTTGTCTTTGGCCTGGACGAAACGACCGGACTGACGATGATGCCGCCGGCGTTTTAGGGGGAGCTTCCGCAAAAATGATAAGGATTCCATATTACAATAGATTCCTTATAAAATAAGATTATTATAGTGATATAGTTTTTATAGACAGGATAGAGAGAATGGAACAGAAAGGGGCCGGTAGTATGGCTTTTTCAACAACCACCGGCGGTGTAACCGCCGCTAAGGGCTTTCGGGCGTCCGGCGTCCGGTGCGGCATCCGGAAAAACAGCAGCAAAAAGGACCTGGCGCTGATCGTCAGCGAGACAGAATGTACTGCCGCCGCGGTGTATACCCAAAACCTGGTGCAGGGCGCGCCGATCGCGGTGACAAAGCGCAACATTGCAGACGGCAAGGCCAGGGCGGTCCTGTGCAACAGCGGCAACGCCAACACCTGCAACGCCGACGGCGAAGCCAAGGCGGAGCAAATGTGCGGGCTGATCGCGGCGGAGCTTGGGCTGCGGCCGGAGGACATCATCGTGGCCTCCACCGGCGTGATCGGGCAGGTGCTGCCCATCGAGCCGATCGCCGAACACATCGGCGAGCTGGCGTCGGCGCTTTCCGCCGACGGCTCTCACAGCGCGGCGGAGGCGATTATGACTACCGACACTGTTGCAAAGGAGGCGGCCGTCACTCTGGAGCTGGGCGGCAAGACGGTCACCATCGGCGGCATTGCGAAAGGCTCCGGTATGATCCACCCCAACATGGCGACGATGCTCAGCTTTGTCACAACAGACGCTGCCATCTCCGCGCCCATGCTGCAAACGGCGCTCAGTTCCGCTGTGGCGGAGAGCTTTCATATGCTCAGCGTGGACGGCGATACCTCCACCAACGATATGCTTTGCGTTATGGCTTCTGGCCTGGCGGGCAACGCGGAGATCACCGCCCAGGGCAGCGATCTGGCTGCCTTCACAGCGGCACTGACCCGGCTGTGCGTCGATCTGGCCCGTAGGATGGCAAGGGACGGCGAAGGCGCGACCAAGCTGATCGAATGCAGCGTGACCGGCGCGCCGACTGTGGACTCCGCGAGGAAGATCGCCAAGAGCGTCATCTGCTCCAGCCTGGTGAAAACCGCCATGTTCGGCGAGGACGCGAATTGGGGGCGCGTCCTCTGCGCGATCGGCTACGCGGGCGAGGCGATCGACATTCACGGCGTGGATGTTTCCCTTTGCTCCAGGGCGGGGCAGGTGGATGTTTGCAAAGACGGCGCCGGCATTGCCTTCAGCGAGGAAAAAGCGAAAGCTGTGCTGGAGGAGGGCGGGCTTGAGATCGCTGTGACACTCCACGACGGGGCGGGCGCTGCCCGTGCCTTTGGCTGTGACCTGACCTACGACTATGTGAAGATCAACGGCGACTACAGGACATAACGCCGCGGGGCCAAAGGGCTTTGCGGGGCGCATTTGAATTTAAGACGAGAAAAGGGCTTTATTATGAAAATTTCTAATAATGACAGGGCTTCCATCCTGGTGCAGGCGCTGCCCTATATCCAAAAATATTCCGGCGAGACGATTGTGGTAAAATATGGCGGCAACGCCATGGTCAACGACGACCTGAAAGCGGCGATGATGAGCGACATCGTTTTGATGCAGTCTGTCGGCATCAACGTGGTGCTGGTCCATGGCGGCGGCCCGGAGATCAACAGGATGCTGGAGCGCCTCAACATTGAGAGCCGGTTTGTCAAGGGCCTGCGCTACACCGACGAGGAGACCATGGAGGTGGTGCAGCAGGTGCTGGCCGGCAAGGTGAACAAGGACCTGGTGCAGCTGTTGCAGCAGAGCGGCGGCAAGGCCATCGGCCTGTGCGGCCTGGACGGCGGCATGATCCGCGCCTCTAAGATGGAGGGCGTAGATCTGGGGTTTGTGGGCGAGATCATCGCCGTCAATACCCAGATCATCCGGGACGTGGTAAAGGACGGCTATGTGCCGATCATCGCGACGGTGGCCGGCGGCGTGAACAACGCCAAGTACAATATCAACGCGGACATTGCCGCGGCACGGATCGCGGCGGAGCTTGGCGCGAAAAAGCTCATCCTGATGACGGACATCCGCGGATTGCTGCAGGATAAGGACGACGAGGAGACGCTGATCCCGGTGGTCAATGTCAGCGACGTACCCAGGCTGCAGCGGCTGGGCATCATCAGCGGCGGCATGATCCCGAAGATCGACTGCTGCGTGGAAGCGGTGCGCCGCGGCGTACACCGCGCCCATATCCTGGACGGCCGGATCGCCCACTCGATCCTGATCGAGCTGTTCTGCGATGAAGGCTGCGGCACCATGCTGTATTGACCCGCATGGCACGAATCACATCCTGGGAGGGACTGCAATGGATTTTTTAACGGCAAAAGAAAAAGAACAGCAATATGTGATGCACACCTACGGCCGGTTCCCGGTCCTGCTGGAGCGCGGCGACGGCGCGCGGGCGACAGACTGCGACGGTAAGGACTACATTGATTTTACCAGCGGCATCGGCGTCAATTCCCTGGGCTTCTGCAATGAGAAATGGGTGGCCGCCGTCACGGCGCAGGCGTCCAGGCTGCAGCATGTCTCCAACCTGTATTACAGCGAGCCCATGCTCCTGCTGGCGGAGCGCCTGTGCGGCCTGACCGGCATGGACAAGGTGTTTTTTGCCAACTCCGGCGCGGAGGCCAACGAGTGCGCCATCAAGCTGGCGCGGCAATACAGCGCGGAAAAATACGGTCCGGAGCGCGCTGAGATCGTCACGCTGGTCAATTCCTTTCACGGCCGGACCATTACGACCCTGGCGGCGAC
>CAZFHQ010000119.1:0-4144 GCA_964519325.1 uncultured Clostridium sp. | reverse complement strand
GGCCCTTTTCCATGCGCTGCTTATAGCACTCGGCCCGCAGCATATTGTTGACGGAGAAACACGCGCCTACTTCCCGCAGCAGCTCCACATAGTTGAGGCCCAGCAGCCAGTCGGCGTTATTGACCAGCAGCGCCTTGCCCTCAGAAAAATCAATAAAGCGGGACATCTGCTTTTTGAAGCAGTCCACGTTGTGCCGGATGGTTTCCGTCGTCATCATCTGACGCATATCTGTCCTGCCGGAGGGGTCGCCCACCATGGCCGTACCGCCGCCGATGAGGGCAATGGGCTTATTGCCCGCCATTTGCAGGCGTTTCATCAGGCACAGCGCCATAAAATGGCCAACGTGTAAGCTGTCCGCCGTGGGGTCAAAGCCAATATAAAAGACGGCCTTGCCGTTGTTGACCATTTCCGCGATTTCAGGTTCATTCGTCACCTGCGCCAGCAATCCCCTTGCCTTCAGTTCTTCATATACGTTCATTGTTGTTCGATCCTCCAACTTTTCACTTTATTACCGCTCCGGCAGCAAAGAGAACGTGCCGAACATCTCCTCCAGTTCGGCCTGCGCAGCCGGCGGCATTCCGTCATATCCGTTGATTTCCACCGTCAGGGCGCCTTCCCCTTTCGGGATCGCATAAAATACCATGGACTGGTTAACCCCATTGGATTCCTGCTCATCAGCGACGCGTTTGGCCAGGATGCTGTCCTGGCCAAAACAGGTATCCTGCACCTCTGCTCCGTCAATACAGGATTGCAAAGCCAGCCCGTCCGCCACAGCTTGCGCGTCCATATCCGGATGGGACTGAACCGCGACAGATACCGTTTCCCCGGTATCATTGTAAACATCGGTGCTGTCCGCTATCGTTTGCAGCGTACTGGCAGCCGGATCATAGGAGATGGTGCAGCCAAGGGCGCTTTTATAGGCAGTTGCTTCAGAAGCTTCCGATGCGCTTTCAGAAGGCTCTCCCTCCGCTTTGCTCACCTGCTTTGAAGCAGACTCCGGCTATCATTATAGCACACTTTTCCATTTATCACAATATTTTACGCTGCGGTTCACCGGCCCGCCGCCAACATTGCCTCGGCGTTTTCCAGCAGAAGGTCGGTGATCTTACTGCCGCCCATGATGCGGGCGATCTCACGGCGCCTGCCCTCGTGGGTGAGCTTTTCCACCGTGGTGTAGGTCCGCCCGTCCCGCACCTCTTTTTCAATGCGGAAATGGGTTTGTCCCAGCGCCGCGATCTGCGCCAGATGGGTGACGCACAGCACCTGCCGGTGACAAGCGACCTCCCGCAGCTTTAGGCCGACCTTTTCCGCCGTGCTGCCGCTGATGCCCGTATCCACCTCGTCAAAGATCAGGGTGCCAACCTCGTCGTTGCCGGAGAGCACCGTTTTGATAGACAGCATAATACGGGACAGCTCTCCGCCGGAAGCGATTTTGGCAAGGGGCCTGGGCGCTTCGCCGGGGTTGGCCGCAATGAGGAACTCCATTTGGTCGCAGCCCATGGGATTGAGCGGCACACGCCGCTGGTCAACAGCAAACCGGATGTCCGGCATATTGAGGAACCGGAGCTGCTCCTGCACCTGCTGTGAAAATTCCGCCGCCGCCGCTGACCTCTTGTGGGACAAGGCGCGCGCCAGGTCGATGGCCTTTTGTTTGGCGGCCTCATAGTCCGCCGCCAAGCCGGCAAGCCGTTCTTCCGCCATCTCGATGGACTTCAGTTCCTGCTCCATCTGGCGCAGGCTTTCCAGCATATCCTCCTCCGTCTCGCCATATTTGCGGGAGAGCCGGTACAGCTGATCCAACCGTGCCTCCACCCGCTCCAGCTCCGCAGGGTCGTATTCGATCTCATCGGAAAGATCCCGCAGGGCATCCTGCACATCGGCAACCTCGTAGGCGACGTTTCGCAGCCGTTCCGCCAGAGGCGCCAGTTCCCCCAGATAGGCCTGTGCGTCCCCCAGCTCGCTGCCGGCAGTTTCCAGCAGGGCGGTCACGCCTTCCTCCTCGTCGCCGCCGGATAAGATCTCACGAACAGTGTGAACCGCCTGGGCGATTTTCTCGCTGTTGGCGTAACGGGTTTTCAGGGCCGTCAGCTCCTCCCGCTCACCCGGCTGCAGTTCCGCCTGCTCCAGCTCGTCGATCCGGTAGCGCAGATAGCCGATCCGCTCCTGCTTTTCGTCCTCGTCCATTTGCAGGGTCTTCATGCTGGTACGGACGGCCCGCATGGCCTGATATGCCGCCTGATATTCTGCCCTGAGCGGCTCCAGGCCGCCCATTTTATCAATGTAGTCCATGTGGAGGTTTGGCGACAGCAGCTGGTAGCTCTCATGCTGACCGTGAATGTTGAGCAGATGGGGCGCAATCGCCTTGAGCAGGCTCACCGTTGCCGGACGGCCGTTGATCTTGCAGATACTTTTGCCGTCGGCGGTGATGGTGCGTTGGAGCAGCAGAGAGCCGTCCTCCTCCGGCTGGCAGCCGTTTTCCCGCAGCGCTTGCTCCGCGGCTGGATTCATGCGGTCAAACACAGCGCTGACAAAGGCGCTTTCTTTGCCGCTGCGCACCAGATCCCGGCTCACCCGCTCGCCCATGACCGCGTGGATAGCGTCGATGATCATGGACTTGCCGGCGCCGGTCTCTCCGGTGAGCACGTTGAGGCCGCCGTCAAATTCCAGGGAGACCTGCTCGATCACGGCGATATTTTCAATATAAAGCTGCGTTAACATCCCGTCACCTGCCAATCAAGCTGTTGAGCTTCCGCGCCGCAGCACGGGCGGAATCGTCGTCGCGGCAAAGGATAAAAATCGTGTCGTCCCCCGCCAGGGTAGCGACGACCTCCTCCAGGCGCATCGAGTCCATTGCCGTGCAGATCGCCTGCGCCATGCCGGAATGGCACTTCACCGCCGCGATGTTTCCCGCCGCCGTCACAGATGTGGCGGAATCGGCAAAGAGGGAGTTGAACTTTGCCGAGGGATCCATCCCGCCGCTATAAGGGCAAAAATAGCGGTACCGGCCGGACTCGGAAAGTGTTTTGATGATCCGCAGGTCCTTGATATCACGGGAAATGGTGGCCTGCGTCACCGGGAAGCCGGCCTCCTTCAGCCGAAGCATCAGCTCCTCCTGGGTATCAATATCGCGGCTGCCGATGATCTCCAATAGCTTTTTATGTCTCGCGGATTTCATGCGCTCACCTCTAGTTGCCGATTTTTTCCTTTACAATTTCCAAAAAGCTGTTTTGTTTAAGCTTGATCATCTGGACCCGCCGGTCAGATTTGCGCACCCGCACCTGCTCCCCCTCAAAGATCTGCACCGCGTCCTCGCCGTCCAATGAGAGGAACACGTCGCTGCCATATTGGGAGCAGCCCTCCACCGTCAGCTCCGTGCCGCCGCCAAACACCACGGTGCGGGAAAAGAGCGAGTGGGGGCAAACCGGCGTGAGCAAAATGCAGTCCATGGACGGGTCGATCACCGGACCGCCCGCTGAGAGGGAATAAGCCGTGGAGCCGGTCGGCGTTGCCAGGATCAGGCCGTCCGCCCGGTACTCCCCGATCACGCTGCCGCCGGAACTCACCGTAAAATCCACGATCTTGGACAGGGCGCCGCGGGACAGCACCGCCTCGTTGATCACATGCTTGGTAAAGGTTTCGCCCTCGTCCTCATAGGTGACCTCCAGCATCATCCGTTCCTCGATGAGATAGTTGCCCCGCACCAGGTTTTCCAGCACGTTCAGTTCATTTTTCTCCAAGCCGGCCACAAAGCCCATGCGCCCCAGGTTAATGCCCAGGGTTGGCTTATCCGCCTGGGCGCCGTGCTTGGCCGCGTGGATGATGGTGCCGTCGCCGCCAATGGCGAGTATCACGTTACATTCGTCCACCATCTGAAAAAAGTCCTCATAGACCGTAACCGGCAGATGCCCAAAAAACGGCTCCATAGGCTGGTGGATCAAAATCTGCGCCCCAAAGCTATGGAGCGTCTCTATGATATTCCTGGTATGGACCGCCGCGTCCCGCTTTGTAAGATTTGGCAGTAATGCGATCTTCACACGCCTGCACCCCCGTTCAGCGCACGGTGAGATTCCGCTGCCAGCGCAGCAGGCTCCAACGATGTTAAGCGCGCCGGCCGCTCCGCCTTTTGCAGAAAAATTAAGTATTC
>CAZFHQ010000118.1:0-4241 GCA_964519325.1 uncultured Clostridium sp. | reverse complement strand
AAGCACCCAGCCGTATGGTCGGGTGCTTTGCTGTTTGACAAAAAAGTAACATGATTTTTGTGATTTTTTCCATTTCATGGTCATGTGCTACAAAAAATACTAAATAAATTCAACAAATGCTTTCTTGAATTTTCCCTGCTTTTGTTATATAATGCTAACTGTAGAGAGTTGCGTATCCCTTGCGTATTTCACGCAATTACGCTTTGTTTCACGAAAAATAGGATTTGAATTCAAGGAGGAAATTTTATGGCAACAAGAGCGAATTACCCAATTGCTGACATCGGTAAGGACAAGGTGGGCTTTTCCAAAACCCGCGCCATTATCGAGTCCGCCTTTTACGGCAACAACGTGGTGGAGGTCACCACGCTGAAGCAGGCCTATGAGCTGGCGAAGAACTCCCCCGGCACCGTGGTGACAGACCTGCCGGTTTACAGAGGCGAGGAGTTCGGCCTGGACAAGGACGCGAAGGTTCTGCTCTTCAACGACGGCGCGATCACCGGCCGTTACGCGACCGCGCGCCGCATTGCCGGCGAGCCTGGCGTTGACTGCGACGCGCTGGATAAGGTGGTCATGGACGCTGTGTATGAGGCGCGCTGGAAGAAGCTGTACCACGCCACCGTGTATGTCGGCCTCGATCCTGAATTTATGGTCAAGGCGCACCTGCTCATCCCAGAGGGCGAGGAGAACATCATGTACTCCTGGATGCTCAACTTCCAGTACATGTCTGAGTATTACAACCTGATGTATAAGGACTCCAAGCCGGTCGGCGACGGCAACGAGGCGGACATCTACATCTTCTCCGACCCGCAGTGGGTACCGGTGGAGCGCCCCGGCGTTTCCTTTGACTGCCTGAGCGACCCGGCGAAGAAGTCCCTCTGCTACTTCAACACCGAGACAAACTGCGCCTGCATCCTGGGCATGCGTTACTTTGGCGAGCACAAGAAGGGTACCCTGACCATGGCATGGGCCATCGCGAACCGCAACGGCTACGCGTCCTGCCACGGCGGCCAGAAGGAGTACCTGCTGGAGGACGGCAGCAAGTATGTCGCTTCCGTATACGGCCTGTCCGGTTCCGGCAAGTCCACCCTGACCCACGCAAAGCACGGCGGCAAGTATGAGATCAAAGTCCTCCACGACGACGCTTTCATCATCAATACCGAGACTTGCGCTTCCATCGCGCTGGAGCCAACCTACTTTGATAAGACAGCCGACTATCCGGCCGGCTGCCCGGACAACAAGTACCTGCTCACCGCCCAGAACTGCGCCGCCACCCGCGACGACGAAGGCAAGATCCAGCTGGTAACAGAGGATATCCGGAACGGCAACGGCCGCGCCATCAAGTCCAAGCTGTGGTCCCCAAACCGTGTGGACAAGATCGACGCGCCTGTCAACGCCATCTTCTGGATCATGAAGGACCCAACCATCCCGCCGGTCGTCAAGCTGAAGGGCGCGTCCTTGGCGTCTGTCATGGGCGCTACCCTGGCGACAAAGCGCTCCTCCGCGGAGCGCCTGGCGCCTGGCGTAGACCCGAACAAGCTGGTCGTTGTTCCATACGCGAACCCATTCCGTACATACCCGCTGGCCAACGACTATGAGAAGTTCAAGAAGCTGGTAGAAGAGAAAAACGTTGACTGCTATATCGTCAACACCGGCGACTTCATGGGCAAGAAGGTCAAGCCAGCCGATACCCTGGGCATCCTCGAAGCAATCGTGGAGAAGCGCGCCGGCTTCCATCAGTGGGGTCCCATCACAGACATCGAGATCATGGACTGGGAAGGCTTCATTCCGGATATGAAGGACGAGGTCTATCTGGAGCAGCTCAAGGCCCGTATGCAGGATCGTCTGGACGAGATCACCGCGTTCGGCACCGAAAAGGGCGGCTACGACAAGCTGCCTGACGACGCCCTGGAAGCGATTCAGCGCGTGATCGACCAGTTGGCGGAGGCATAAGACGCCAACGCAGCCTGTTTCCTGAAATTTTCCTGTGGCCCTGGGCGGTTCCGTCCCAGGCGCTGATGCTGATTTAGATCAATAGAAAAGGCCCGCTCCGCAAACATGCTTTGCGGCAGCGGGCTTTTTCGCGCGGCCATGCCGCTGGAGGAAACCGGCCTACAAAAAAAGCTCCCTCCTGAGAGGGAGCTTTTTCAGCGTTTCCGCGGCGGTCAGGTTTTTTTCAGCTTGGCGCTGAATTTTTCCACCACATACTTGTCCAGCGCGCGGAAAAGCACGCCGCCCACCGCGTTGCCCAGCGTGACCATCAGCACAACGGCAAAGCCGCGTCCGGTGGCCATGTTGCCGGAAACCATGTAATAGAACATGTCCGCGATGCTGTGCTCAAAGCCGCAGTGGATAAACATCATAACGCTCATGAAGATGCCCAGGTAGCCGACGATGTTCGGGCCGGGCTTATCCTTGCCGCGATTGTAGCTGCCCACCGCGATATACATCAGGATGCCGCAGTAGATGCCCAGCACAAACAGGCTCCACAGGTTATCGCCGTTTTTAATGTCTACCAGCTCCTGGCCCCTGGCGGCCAGCGTGTCGCCGATACGGGAGCTGCGGAGCATCAGCGCGGAGCCCCACATGCCCACAAAGTTCCCGCACCAGGAGATGATGACCAGCCGCAGGTTCTTCCACGGGTTGTCTGCCAGGAAGCCCACCTTGCCGGTGTAGAGGTTCAGATCAAAGGTACAAACAACGAATAGCCCCAGGCAGAACAGGAAGGAGCTGAAGATCCGGTTTTCCTGCATGAGGAACACCGTTGCGCCAAAGCTGATGATGACGCCGGCGGCGATCGCCTTGATCGAGTCAATGCAGATTTGCTTTCCAAGATTCATCTGTTTCACCCCCAATTCAAATTCATAGAACAGATCATTTTTATTATAGCAAAAAAGCCGGCGCATTACCAGAGCAATTTTCTTAGGAAATGCAGGAAATCCCGCGCGGCTTTTCCTTCGGCGGGCAGGCCGCCTATTTGTGAGAGAGGGCGGCCAGCAGCAGCTCCCGCACCGTTTTGCAGGCCACGGCGGTGGAAACGCCGCTTTGGTCATAAACGGGGCAAAGCTCCATCACGTCCATGGCGACGATCCTGCGCCTGCACGCCAGCAAAATGGCCCGCAGCAGCTCCAAAAAGGTGACGCCGCCGGCCTCCGGCGTGCCGGTGCCGGGGAAAACGGAGGGGTCCAGCACATCCAGGTCAATGGAAAAATAAACGGGCCGGCCGCCGATTTGCGCAAGGGCCTCCTCCAAACGCTCGAAATTGAACTTTTGCAGGAAGGTGTGCTCCTTTGCCCAGGAGAACTCCGCCCGTTCTCCGGAGCGGATGCCGAACTGGAAGATGCGCCCGTCGCCCAGCAGCTCCCAGGCCCGTCGCATCACCGTGGCGTGAGAGAGTGTCTCGCCCAGGTAATCCTGGCGCAGGTCGGTGTGGGCGTCAAAGTGGAGCACGCACAGGTCCGGGCAGCGCTCTGCCGCCGCGCGGATCGGCCCCAGAGAGGCCAGATGCTCGCCGCCCAGCATCAGGGGCAGCTTCCCGTCGGCCAAAATCTGCCTGGCCGTATCATAGAGCTGCGCTAAGGCGCGGGGCGCGCTGCCAAAGGGCAGCTCCAGGTCGCCCAGGTCGCAGACGTTGCAGTCTTCCAGGTCTAACTCCTGATAGGGGCTGTAAGTCTCGATGCCGAAGGAGTCGCTCCGCATGGCCTTGCTGCCAAACCGGGCGCCCGGCCGGAAGGAGGTGGTGGAGTCAAAGGGCGCGCCAAAGAGCACCGCATCCGCGTCCTCATAAGGGCAGCCGCAGCCGATAAAGGTTTCTGGAGAAGGTTTCATCCGATTTGCGCCTCCTGTTCCGATTCCTCCAGCAGCCGCTTCACATAGGTGGGCAGGGCAAAGGCGCCAATGTGGAGGTCTGTGTTGTAGTATTTGGTATCCAGGCCCAGGGCGTTCCACCGCGCCTGCTTTTCCGGGCCAAAATCCAGGATCGGGTCGTAGCGCTTGGAGGCAAACCCGAACAGCCAGTGGCCGGAGGGGTAGGTGGGGATGTGGGCCTGGTAGACGCGGCACACCGGGAACACCTCTACAATGCGCTGGTGCGCACGCTTCATGGACTGGGCGTATTTGGCGTAGTAGGGGCTTTCATGCTGGTTGATGAGGATGCCGTCGCCGGTGAGGGCGGTGTAGCAGTTGCCGTAAAATTCCTTGGTGAACAGCCCCTCGCCGGGGCCAAAGGGGTCGGTGGAGTCCAC
>CAZFHQ010000117.1:0-4260 GCA_964519325.1 uncultured Clostridium sp. | reverse complement strand
CGTTATAGCAGCTGTTGCCGCCAAAGTCGATGTGGAACCAGTCTTTGTACGGGGAGCTTTCCCGGTTGCGCAGCACGTCCTGAAAGGCCCAGAAGCCCCGGCCTACATGGTTGAATACGCCGTCCAGCACCACCTTGATGCCGTTTTTGTGCAGGTGAGCGCACACCTTGGCAAAGTCCTTGTTGCTGCCCAGGCGGCAGTCGATCTTGCGGAAATCTCTGGTGTTGTAGCCGTGAGAGTCCGACTGGAACACGGGGGAAAAGTAAACGGCGTTCACGCCCAGCTTTTTCATATGGCTGGTCCAGCCGCAGACCTTTTGGATCCGGTTGACCTCGACGCCGTCGTTTTCCAGGGGAGCGCCGCAAAAGCCGAGGGGATAAATTTGATAAAAAACACTTTCATAAGCCCACATAATGGTAATTCCTCCAAAAAGGTATGATATCGTAATAAGACCGAATAGTTCAAGGAAATACAAGAATGCCGTTGGTCATATCCCGCCCGCAGGGCTGAACTTTGGGGCATGCCAGGCCGTATAAATCTGTGGCCCGACATTCCAGGCGAAACAGGTGTTTTCCGGCGTCGTCCAGCCCTCTGCAATCGCTGTATTTGGTGAGCAGGGGGATCGACGACCGCTCCTTGACCAGCGCAAGCAGCGGCGCGCTGGCGCGGCGCATCCCCAGCACCCGGCAATAGGGTATCTGCTGCGCCGCGTCATCTTTTGTCACGCCGAGAAAAGCCGCCAGCACCAGCCGGCGGATGCGTGCGTGGGAGTACCGCTTTGTTTTAACGGAACGGAACAGTTCCTCCAGGCTGCCCGCCGAGCGCGCCGCCTGCCAGAGCCGCCGTTCCAGCCCCTCGCTGACGTCGGGCAGCTGTTCCAGCTCCGCCAGGGACAAGGTGCGCAGCTTTGCCAGGATCGCTTGTTCCAGCCCCTCCGGAAAGACAGGGCCGGCGCCTTCCGCCACGGCCTGCCGCAGGATCGCCGCGCAGGCAGCCGGCATGCAGGGCGAGAGATCCCGGTCAGGTTCGGCTTGCAGGCAGGCCCGAAGCTGGGTGGCGGAAGGGAAAGGGTCCTCTGCGCGGAATTCCGCCTGATGATAGCCCGCGCCCCGCCGTTCCACCGTTACCGGCCGGATGGATGCGCCCAGCTTCTCGATGGCCTGGCAGTAGGCTACGCCCAGCGTGTTGTTGGGGTGAGACAGCACCGCTGCGGCTTCGCTTCCCAACAGGGACGATACCGCCGCTTGCCGCAGCGTGGCAAAGGGGCTGCCGCTGTTTTTTTGCCGGATCGCTGAGAGTGCCTGCGTGAATTGGGGCGAGGCCAGGGCCGCGGCCACCTGCCGCAGCAGGCCAATGTCGCCGCACTCGCTGCCAAAGCCCAGCACGTCTACGCAGCCAAGAGCGTGCAGCAGGGAAACCCCGCCAAAGGCAAAGGTCTCCGCCCTGGCGATGGACCAGGGCAAGGGCAGCTCCACCACCAGATCAGCGCCGCAGGCCAGGGCTGTTTTGGCGCGGGTCCATTTGTCAAAAACGGCGGGCTGCCCCCGCTGGACAAAGCTGCCGCTCATCACCGCGATGAGAAAACCGCCGTTTTGTTTGCGTAATTGTTCAAATAAAGAAAAATGACCGTTGTGTAGTGGGTTTAACTCACAAATTACGGCGGAAATCCGAAAATTATGGGGCATTTTCATTAAAACTCCTTGAAATATTGGCTAGATATATGATATACTAACCACATCTATTTGTCAAAAAAATATTCAGACGTAACAGTCATAAATTTGGAGGCTTACATATGAAAATCTTGGTTATCAACGCAGGCAGCTCCTCGCTGAAGTATCAGCTCATTCAAATGCAGGATGAATCTGTCATGGCAAAAGGCATTTGTGAACGGATCGGTATGAACGACGGCATTTTTTCCTACAAATCTGCCGACGGCTATAAAACAGAAATTACCGTGGAGATGAAGAACCACGAGGCTGCCTTCCAGCTGGTTGCCGCGGCGCTGGTAGACCCGGAGCACGGCGTGCTTCAGCAGCTCTCTGAGGTCAGCGCTATCGGCCACCGGGTGGTGCAGGGCGCCGACCTGTTTATGGAGTCCTGCCTGATCACAGATGAAGTTGTGGAAGGCATCAAGGCCTGCAGCCATCTGGCGCCGCTCCACAACCCGGCCCATATTGAGGGCATTACCGCCTGTCAGCATGTTTTCGGCAAGGAGATCCCGGAGGTTGTTGTGTTTGACACCGCGTTCCACTCCACCATGCCGGAGAAAGCGTTCATGTATGCAATTCCATACGAATACTACGAGAAGTACGGCATTCGCCGCTACGGTTTCCACGGTACCTCCCACCGCTATGTCAGCGCGCAGTGCATCGAGCTGCTGGGGAATCCGGAGCACTCCAAGATCATCACCTGCCACCTGGGCAACGGTTCTTCCATCACCGCGGTAGAGGACGGCAAGTGCGTGGATACCTCGATGGGCCTGACCCCGCTGGACGGCTTTATGATGGGTACCCGCTGCGGCACCCTGGATCCCTCCATCGTGACCTTCCTGCAGCAGGAGGAGAACCTCTCCGCCAAAGAGATGGATACCATCCTCAACAAGAAGTCCGGCCTGCTGGGTATTTCCGGTGTTTCCAGCGATGACCGCGACGTGACCAAGGCGGAGGAAGAAGGCAACGAGCGCGCCATCCTGGCCCACCAGATGCTCCAATACCAGATCGTCAAGTTTATTGGCGCTTACACAGCGGCCATGGGCGGCTGCGACGCCATCGTGTTCACTGCCGGCATTGGCGAGAACCACGTCGGCCACCGTCAGAAGATCTGCGAAGCGCTCTCCTACATGGGCATTGCCATCGACGCGGAGCGGAACAAGCAAATGGTCGGCGGCAACGGCGGCGAGATCACCACGCCGGATTCCAAGGTGAAGGTGTTCGTCATCCCGACCAACGAGGAACTGATGATCGCAAGGGATACCCAGGCGATCTGCGGGAAATAAAGAGAAGATCACACAGGTACATCAAACGCTCACTGGGGCTGGCCAGCGGGCGTTTTTCATTTCCGCTAAAAAGTTTGGAAAATCGTTACAATTCAGGGGCGGCATCCTGCTAGAATAATGGACAGCGAAGCATTTGCCGGTTTTGCGCATTTTTTTCGTGCGCCCAGTGGGAATTTGTGTTATACTTATTGTATATGTCAAACGATTGGAAGAGGGAAGAACGAATGTCATCATTTACACAGGCGGGCAGAGTGGTCATTAAGGTGGGTACTTCTACCCTTACATACGATAACGGAAAGCTCAATCTTCACTGCATGGAGCATCTGTGTAAGGTCATCAGCGACCTGCAGAATTCCGGCAAGCAGGTGGTGCTGGTGTCCTCCGGTGCGGTCGGCGTGGGCATGGGCAAGCTGAAGCTGCTGGAGCGCCCCATTGAGACAGCCCAAAAGCAGGCGCTGGCCGCGGTAGGCCAGTGCGAGCTGATGTTCATGTACGATAAGTTTTTTGGGGAGTACAACCAGACGGTGGCCCAGGTGCTGCTTACCGCTGACGACGTGGCCGAAACGGCGGGCCGCGCGAACATCGAGAATACCTTTACAGAGCTTCTGAAGATGGACATCATCCCCATTGTCAATGAGAATGACACCGTGGCGATTACGGAGCTGGAGGCGATCAACCATTTTGGCGACAACGATTCCCTTTCCGCCACGGTGGCCGATCTGGTCGGCGCGGACGTGCTGGTAATCCTGACGGATATCGACGGCCTGTACGACAGCAATCCCAGGGAAAACCCAGACGCCCGTCGGATCCCCTATGTGGAGGCCATCACGCCGGAGATCGAGTCCCTGGCGGGGGAGGCCGGCACAGCGCGCGGAACTGGCGGCATGGCGACGAAGATAAACGCCGCCAAGTTTGCCAACGCCCGTGGGATCAGCTGCTGCGTGATGAGCGGCGCCGACGCGGACGCTTTGTATACGCTGTTTCAGGGCGGTCAGGTCGGCACGGTGTTCAACGGAAAACGGAAGGAAGACGAATCAATCTAAACGACGGGAGGAACCAACCATGACAGCACTGGAACAAATGGGACAACAGGCCAAAGCCGCGGCGAGAACCCTGGGGGTACAGCAGGGGAAAAAAGACGCCGCATTGCAGGCGATTGCCGCTGCGCTGCGAGCGCACACAGAGGAAATTATTGCGGCAAATGCAATTGACCTGCAAAATGGGGAAGCAAACGGGATGACCGTCGCGCTGCTGGACCGTCTGCG
>CAZFHQ010000116.1:0-4542 GCA_964519325.1 uncultured Clostridium sp. | reverse complement strand
ATGATAAACTGGTGGGTGTGGGCCTCGATGCCCGGCTTGACGCGCAGAGAGACATTCGCTACCTTGCCGGCCTCCTGCGCCAGCCGGTCGATGGCTGCAAGCTCGCTGATATTGTCTACCACAAAATGGCCCACGTTGTACTCCAGCGCCATTTTTATTTCCGCTTCCGTCTTGTTGTTGCCATGGAACTGGATCTTCTCCGGCGGGAACCCCACCTGCATCGCGGTATACAGCTCGCCGCCGGATACCACGTCCAGCCCCAGGCCCTCATCCTGAACGATGCGGCACATTTCTTTGCAGCAGAACGCCTTGCTGGCATAGCAAACCAGCCCTCTGCCATGATAATACTCGTTGATGGAGTCCTGATACATCCGGCAGGTTTTCCGAATTTCCTCCTCGCTCATCACATAGACCGGTGTGCCATATTCCCTGGCAAGCTCCACCGTATCGCATCCGCTGATTGTTAAATGGCCCTTTTCATTCACGTTTAAACAATCGGCTACAAACATACTATCTACCCCACTTATGTGTCAAATTTTTAAATTGTTTTCCCTCCGGCTCAGCCCGCCGATTCCTCCGATTCCGCGCACAGCGCTTCATACGCCGCGTCGATCTCATTGAGATACCCCTTTAGCGCGTCCACCCCTTCTCCCGTTTGGGCAGAAAAGGGGATCAGCTCCGCGATCGGTTCGCCGTCCGCGTCCCGCAAAAACTCGGTGAGCAGCGCCATCTGCCGCTCCCGCGCCGTCTTTTTCAGCTTGTCGCTTTTGGTGGCCACCAGGAGAAACGGCAGCTCCGAATCCAGCAGAAACTGGATCATGTGAATGTCGTCCTGGGTAGGCTCGTGGCGCATATCCAAGATCTGCACGATCATGCTGATGTTCCGGTCAGACTGGAGATACCCCTCCACCAGATTAGCCCACTGTTTTTTCTCGCTTTGGGAAACCCTGGCATAGCCGTAGCCAGGCAGATCCACCAACCGCACCCCCGTTAGATTGTAAAAATTAATGGTGCCGGTTTTGCCCGGTGTGGCGCTGACCCGCGCCAGAGATTTCCGGTTCAATACCTTATTGATGAGCGAGGACTTTCCCACGTTGGACTTGCCGGAAAACACGATCTCCGGCACATTGGAGGGCGGAAGCTGGCTGAGCTGGCCCGCCGCAAACTCAAAGGCGGCGGTTTCATACTTGACCATGGTACTGCCCCCTTATTGCGAGATCACGGCGCTGTCTCCGCTTTGCTGGGGCGGCACCAGCATAGAGGAAGCCGGCTCCTCCGATTTCCGGACGGGCTTTGGCTTGGGCTTTTCACACAAAGCAAGCTCCAGCACCTCGTCGATCCGGCGCACCGGATGGAACTGGACGGCCTCCTTGACGACAGGCTCGATCTCCGCAAGATCAGACTCGTTGTCCTTGGGGATGATCACGTCCTTGATGCCGGCACGGTAGGCCGCCATCGTCTTCTCCTTCAGGCCGCCGATCGGCAGTACCCGTCCTTGCAGGGTGATCTCGCCAGTCATCGCCACGTCATGGCGCACCGGAATATCGGTCAGCGCCGAGGTGATGGCCGTCCCCATGGCAATGCCGGCGGAAGGGCCGTCCTTGGGGATGGCGCCCTCCGGCACATGGATGTGGATGTCCATCTTCTTGTGGAACTCACTGCTGATGCCAAGCTGCTGGGAACGGGTGCGCACACAGGTGATGGCAGCTTTCGCCGACTCCTTCATCACGTCGCCCAGATTGCCCGTCAGCTCGATTTTGCCGCTGCCGTCCATCACCGCAACCTCGATAGGCAGCAGCTCGCCGCCTACGCTTGTCCAGGCAAGGCCGTTGACCAGGCCGATCTCATCTGTCGTGACCAGCTCATCATTGCGGAACTTCCGTGGGCCAAGATACTGCTCAAGATTGGTCTTATTCACGGTGATTTTCGCGTTCTCCTCCTCGACGACCGCCTTGGCCGCTTTCCGGCAAATGGAGGCAATGCACCGCTCCAGCCCGCGCACGCCCGCCTCTTTTGTGTAGCCGTCGATGATTTCCCGCATGGCGGTCTGGGTAATTTTCAGCTGCTTTGCCGTGAGCCCGTGCTTTTTCAGCTGCTTTGACATCAGATGCTTTGTGGCGATCTGAAACTTTTCCTCATGGGTATAGCTGTAAAGATAGATAACGTCCATCCGGTCCAACAGCGGGCTGGGGATCGTGCTGGCGTCGTTGGCGGTGGTGAGGAACATGACGTGGCTCAGGTCGAAGGGCATATCAATGTAGTGATCCTGAAACGCGTAGTTCTGCTCGCTGTCCAGCACCTCCAGCAAAGCGGCGGCCGGGTCGCCGCGAAAATCGGAGCACAGCTTATCAATCTCGTCTAAGAGGATCAACGGGTTGTTGGTGCCTGCCTGCTTCAGCGCGGCGATGATCCGCCCCGGCATGGAGCCAACATACGTTTTTCGGTGGCCCACGATCTCCGATTCATCCCGCACGCCGCCTAACGAAATGCGCACATATTTTCGCCCCGTTGCCTTTGCCACCGACTTGGCGATGGAGGTTTTGCCCACACCGGGCGGGCCGACCAGACAAATGATATTGCCGGCGGTTTCCCCGGCCAGCTTGCGCACCGCCAGGGACTCCACGATCCGCTCCTTGACCTTTTGCAGGCCATAGTGATCCCGATCCAGCGTTTTCTGGGCTTTGCCTAGGTTAATGGAAATTTTGTCCGCCTTGTTCCACGGCAGCTCGATGCAGGTTTCCAGATAGTTGCGCTGCACACTGTATTCGTGAGAGCTCTGCGGCATTTTGCTCAGCTTATCGCATTCCTTGAGGAGCTTTTCCGTCTGCACCTGCGGCAGGTCCAGCTCCAGCACCTGGGCGCGGAACTCGTCCGCTTCCTCCAGCGGCGTTTCTTCCTCGCCAAGCTCAATGGCGATGGCGCGCATCTGCTCCCGCAAATAATATTCCCGCTGGTTCAAATCCATCTGCTCCCTGGCTTTGGCGGCGATCTCGTTTTCGATCTCGATGACCCGCACTTCCTCCTCCAAAATGGAGATCAGCCGCTGGAGCCGCCTGACCGGATGCAGTTCCTCCAAAATCTGCTGCTTGTCCTCGTAATCCAGCGCGATGTTGGCGGCCACAAAATCGGCCAGCTTGCCGCAGTCCTTTTGCTTGATCACATTGACAACGATATCCGGCGGCACCTGCTTAAAATTCTGGATATAATGCTCAAACAGGTTTTGCATCCGGCGGATCAGCGCCTCTGCCCGCGGCGTTTTGTGGGGCGATGTCTCCTCCTCCAGTGTCAGGTCAGCGCTGAGGAACGGGCGCGCCTGGGTAATGCCGCACAGTTTTGCCCGCTGCAGGCCGTCTACCAGCAGCCGCAGGCCGTTGTCCGACTGGCGGAACACCTGCTTGATATTCGCCACCACACCGATCTCAAACAGCTCCGGCTCCCTGGGGTCGTCGTCGGACAGATCGCGCTGCGCGACCAGGAAAATTTTCTGGTTGCGCTCCATCGCCGCGTTGACCGCAAGGATGGATTTCTTCCGGCCTACGTCAAATTGTACGGAGGTGTTGGGAAAGATCACCAGCCCGCGCAGCGCGATCATTGGCAGATTGTAGAGCGGCTGTGTCATGTTCTCTAATGTATCATTCATTGCGATCACTCCTTGTGCAGAAAAACCAGGTTTTCTGTAAAGTATACACCTTGTGTTCTCGGATACGGGGGCGCGGGCCAAATCGGGCCGCCTTTGCCCCGCTGATGAAAAAAGCTGTCGCAGAGCAGAACGCCATGCAGCGCCCTGCCCGCGGCAGCAGAATTGAACTTGTTATGACGCGCTGCTCTTTCTGCCGCGCTTCACGCCGCTGTTTTCCGGCAGCTCCAGCTGGTTCACCGGTTTGCGGCTGGGGTCTCGCGTAATGTTCGGCAGCACACCGTCTGTGACGACCTCTGCGGTGATCTCCACCTTGGCAATGGTGTAGTCCGACGGCACGTTATACATCAGTGTACCCAGGGTCTCCTCCATAATGGAACGCAAGCCCCTGGCGCCGGTTTCCCGCTCCAAGGTCTTTTTCGCCATTGCCCGCAGGGCTTCCTCCTGAAAAACCAGCTCCACATCGTCAAGCTGGAACAGGCGGGTATACTGCTTCACAAGGCTGTTCTTCGGCTCTGTCAAAATGCGCACCAGCGCGTCCTCGTCCAGGCTGTCCAGTGTGGTGATGACCGGCATCCGGCCCACCAGCTCCGGAATCAGCCCGTATTTGACCAGGTCGTGAGGGACGACGTCCTCAAACAGCGCGGTCTTGCCGCGCTCCTCCCGACTCCGGATCTCCGCGCCGAAGCCCAGCGCCGAGGTTGCGGTGCGCTTTTCAATGATCTTTTCCAGGCCATCAAAGGCGCCGCCGCAAATGAACAGGATATTTGTGGTGTCGATCTGCAAAAACTCCTGCTGCGGATGCTTCCTGCCGCCCTGTGGCGGCACGTTGGAAACCGTTCCCTCCAAAATCTTCAGCAGAGCCTGCTGCACGCCCTCGCCGCTTACGTCGCGGGTAATGGATG
>CAZFHQ010000115.1:0-4606 GCA_964519325.1 uncultured Clostridium sp. | reverse complement strand
CGATGGTGCCGCTGCCGGTCAGTTCCCCTTCGCACACGGCGTAATAGGTTTTTGTGATGCCAAACGCCAGCAGCGACGCGCTGTAGCAGTGCTTTGCCAAAACGACGATGCCGCTGGTGTTTTTATCCAGACGATACACAGGATGAAAGGAGAATGTCTCCCCTTGCTGCGCGGCGTGATACGCAGCGGCGTTGGCAAGGCTGTCCGCATCATGGCCCGGTGTGGGATACACTGGCATGGCGCTTGGTTTATTGACCAGCAGCACGTCTTCGTCCTCATAGAGGATCTCCAGCGGGATCGGCTGCGGTTCGGTTCTTGTCTGCGTGGCCGGCAGCTTCAGGCCGACTACGTCACCTGCCTGTAGGATTCGGGTCACATGGGCATGCTCCCCGTTAACGGTAATACCGTCGAATACCCACTTGAGCCTTGTTAAAATGCCGCTGGAAACGCGGCATGGCCCACGCAGGAACGATTTCAGCTTTGCGCCGTCAAACGCTTGCGGCACGGTAAAAAACAGTTCCCGCATGGGAATCTCCTCCTGGAAATGATAAGAATAAAACAGGCGGCATCGCGCCGCCCAAAAAGTTATTATTTGACTTCGACAGTCCAGCCTATCGTGTCTGGAAGATTACCCCACTGGATTCCGGTGAGGGTATCATAGAGCTTTTGTGAGATGGGGCCGATCTTGCCGTCGTTGATAATCATGATGTGATCTTCCCACTTGAGGTGGCCGATCGGCGAGATGACAGCAGCGGTGCCGGTGCCAAAGGCTTCTTTCAAGCGGCCATTCTCGGCAGCATCCGCGATCTCCTGGATGGAAATCTTACGTTCAGAAACCTTCATGCCCCATGCGTTGAGCATTTCGATGGTAGACATCCTGGTGATGCCGGGCAGAATAGAGCCCTGGAGCATTGGGGTAACGATCTCGTCGTCCAGCACGAAAAACACGTTCATCGTACCGACCTCCTCGATATATTTCCGCTCGATGCCGTCCAGCCAAAGCACCTGGGTATAGTTCTGCTTTTCCGCTTCGTCCTGTGCCTTCAGGGAAGCCGCGTAGTTGCCGGCTGTTTTCACATAGCCCATGCCGCCGCGGACAGCGCGGACATACTGGTCTTCTACATAGATTTTGACCGGGTCCAAGCCCTCCGGGTAGTATGCGCCGACAGGCGAGCAGATCACAAGGAAGAGCAGGTGTTCCGCCGGATGAACGCCAACCTGGGGATCAATGCCGATGATAAAAGGTCGGATGTAAAGGGAAGCGCCCTCTGCCTTTGGGATCCAATCCTGCTCGATAGAAACCAGCTTTTCAATGGCTTTTTGGGCAAACGCCTCGTCAATCTGCGGGATGCAAAGACGGTCATTGGAGCGGTTGAGCCGCGCCATGTTTTTTTCTGGGCGGAACAACAGCACGCGGCCATCCTTGGTATGGTAAGCTTTCATGCCCTCAAACACGGACTGGCCGTAGTGAAGGCACATGGCGGACGGCTCCAGAGAGATTGGGCCGTAAGGTACAATGCGCGGGTCATGCCAGCCTTCGCCGGCGTCGTAGTTCATCACAAACATATGATCCGTAAAAATTTTACCAAACGATAGATTGCTTTCATCTGCCGGCTTCTGCTTGGGATTTTTTGTAAGCTCCAATCTGATTTCCTGCACTAAGAACACTTCCTTAAAAAATTTGTCTGAAAATATTGTACCACCAATACGGCATGATTTCAAGTTATATATGATTCCGCAATCCCTTAGGATAACGATTTTTTAATGTTCCGTTGCTGCATTTGCCAAACCCAAGCATCACGCCGTCCACACAGACGCCGGCATAGCCTTTATACTCGGCGGCGCACGCGATTTCTTCCCCGCGCAGATAACGCAGCACATCCTCGCCCTTGGACGTGAGGGGAATAAGCTGGCGGAGGGACGTTGGTTTTGCCGCCATAAAAAAATGATGCGCCGGTTCGATCCGGTTCTTTTTGCACTCGCCGAACTGCACACCGGCCCGCAGCAGGTGCAGCCCCCGCGCCGCCGGCAGTTCCGCAGGCAGCAGATAGAGAAAATTGCCGGCTTGGAACAATGGCATCATGTCTTCCTGGCGGCATAAAGATTGGTAAAGCAACGCGCCCTGCCGCAGCGCCGGATTGCGCTTTACATCCGGCGGCATAAAGCAGCCGCCTGCGTAACGGTCGCCGTCCAGCTTTTGCAGCTTGGCCACAAAATGGCCGTCACCGCCGTCCATGGGGAAAATTCGCCGTGTTTGGGGCAGCTTTTGGGAAGCCCGGCCAAAGGCTACGCCGCAATCCAGCAGACGGAATTCCGGGTGCAGCTCCAAAAAGCGGAGTACCGTGTTTTCGTTTTCTTCTTCCGCATAGGTGCAGGTGGAATAAACCAGGACGCCGCCTGGCGCCACTGCCTGCGCGGCAGAACCTAGAATACTTTGCTGCCGCACTGCACAGGACTGCACATGGGCCGTACTCCACGCGGCGACAGCGCCCGCGTCATGGCGGAACATTCCCTCGCCGGAGCAGGGCGCGTCCACCAGGACTTTATCAAAATAGCCGGCCAGCCGGCCGCAGAGCTGCTCCGGGTGGCAGCAGGAAACCACCGCGTTTGAAACGCCCAGCCGCTCCAGGTTGGAAAGAAGCACGCCTGCCCTGTTTTTTACATATTCGTTGGACCACAGAAGGCCGCTGCCTGCAAGCAAAGCGGCAATTTGGGTCGATTTTCCGCCAGGCGCGGCGCACAGATCCAGAACTCGGTCGCCGGGCTGTGGCGCAAGCACGGTCACTGCCGAGGCCGCCGACGGCTCCTGCACATAGAATGCCCCGGCGTGATGGAGCGGCAGCAAACCGATCCGCTCTGCCTCCTGGGGTACATAAAAGCTAAGAGGAGAAAACGGGGCGGGCTGCAGCGCAAAAGGAAGATTTTCCCGCAGGACAGACAGCGGGCATTTGAGCGGGTTCCAGCGCAGACCGCGAAAGCCAGGCAGGGCGCTGCACTGTAAAAATGCGCCGAACTCTGCTTTCAGCAAATCTCGCATCCGGTTCAAAAATTCCTGCGGCATCTGTTGCAACGCTGCTCTCCCCTTTCGTTTTGTCAATAGGAAAATTGTACCATAAACGATCGCCGTTTTCAATCAGAAAAGAACAGACGGCCGATTCCTGTTCCAAATGCATAAACGCTCTGGGTTCGGGGAAGAGTAACTTTGCAAGGAGGTGAAAGGAATGACCAACTACAACAATCAAAACACCAACAGCACGAACAACACAAACAAGACTAACCAGCACCAGAACCAATCTCAGAACAAAACTTCTCAGAACCAAAACTCCCAGAACCAGTCTCAGAACAAGACTTCTCAGAACCAGAATTCCCAGAACCAGTCTCAGAACAAGAGAACGGATAACAACACAAACTGCAGATAACGCCTGACATCAACGCGTTAAAAACAGCAGACAGCACTGCAATCCCCTTGCACCGCTGTCTGCTGTTCCTGTTTTATCGTTTCTTTTTCAGCTTTGCCAGCAATTCCTTCATGGTGGTGTCCCGCTGCGCCTCCGGCTCAAATCCCTCGCCGGAGATCTGCCCTGCCTCCCCGATAATCAGGAAAGCCCGCGCGTCGATCTCCCGCACCATTTGGCGGATCTGCGGCATTTCGAACCTGCGCACCGCACAGAACAGCACGGTGCGCTCCCGATTGCTGTAAGCGCCGCGGGCGTGCAACAGGGTCGCGCCGCGGCTTTTTGTCTTGAGGATGGCCTGGGCGATCTCCTCGTTTTTCTCTGAGATAATAAACATCATCTTGCCAACGCCGATGTCCAGTCCGTACAGCACGGTGTCCACCACCTTTGTCGCAACAAAAACAGCGATCAGCGCATACAGCGCGCTCTCGATGCTGCGATACACCAGAGTGGAGATCAGAATCACAATGAAGTCAACGGCAAACAGCAGCTTGCCCATGGAAATGTGGGGAAACCTATGGCTGAGCAGCCTGGCAATCAGCACAGTGCCGCCGGTGGTGCCGCTGCGCAGGAAGATCAGCGCCAGGCCCAGGCCCTCCAGCACGCCGGCAAAAATCGCCGCAAGCATCACATTGCCCTGATAGGCCGGCAGCAGCGCCGAAAACAGGTCGATGCAAAACGAGCCAACAAACAAAGCCAAAATTGTTTTGAGCACCAGCTTGTACCCGATGGCATACATAGCCCAAACGATGACAGGCAAATTCATCAGCACTGTGATAGAACCAATTGGCGTGGCAAACAGAAAATTCAGCAGCGTGGCAATGCCCGTAAAGCCGCCGGGAGCAATTTCATTAGGCGCGGCAAACACCGACACTGACAGGGCGAATAAAATGCTGCCGCCCAGTGTGAACAGCACGTCCAATGTGATTTGCTTGATTTTTCCAGTAAACGATAACATTCTGCGGCCTCCTTGCGTCCATGCTGTTATTTTATGTCATTCCGTTAGATTTCATCCTCAATCGCATCAAAAAATGGGCGTGAAAAAAGCGCCTGTTTCCAGACGCTTTCAAAATTCGTGTTTGGTTTGTTGTTTCGGTAAACTGGAATTTTCACGTCCTCGACAAATTGGATTTGCTATTGGTTTATCCGCT
>CAZFHQ010000114.1:0-4630 GCA_964519325.1 uncultured Clostridium sp. | reverse complement strand
GGTGAACACCGACAACCACTGCACGGCCTTTACCGTGTCCATCGACCATGTGAACACCACCACCGGCATCTCCGCCGAGGAGCGGGCCTACACCTGCCGCATGTGCGTGGACCCGGCCACAAAGCCCGAGGAACTGCGCCGGCCCGGCCATGTGTTCCCGCTGGTGGCCCGACGGGGCGGCGTGCTGGTGCGCACCGGCCACACCGAGGCCACCGTGGACCTGTGCCGCTTGGCCGGCCTGCAGGAATGCGGCATCTGCTGCGAGGTGATGCGGGACGACGGCAGCATGATGCGCACGGCGGAGCTGCAGCAGTTTGCGGAAAAGCACCGTATCCCGTTCATTACCATCGCCGATCTCATCGCGTTCCGCCGCCGGACAGAATCCACGATCGAGCGGGTCACCTCGGCTGATATGCCTACCAAGTACGGCCACTTCAGGATTTACGGCTACCAGAACAAGACCAACGGGGAGCACCATGTGGCATTGGTGATGGGCGACATCCACGAGGGCGAGGCCGTGCTGACAAGAGTCCACTCCGAGTGCTTGACCGGCGACGCGCTGGGCTCCCTCCGCTGTGACTGCGGCGAGCAGTACCAGGCGGCCATGGAGCAGATTGCCCGTGAAGGCAAGGGCGTGCTGGTGTATATGCGGCAGGAGGGCCGCGGTATTGGCCTCATCAACAAGCTGCGCGCTTACGCCCTGCAGGACCAGGGCCTGGACACGGTGGAAGCCAACCTGAAGCTGGGCTTTCCGGCGGATATGCGGGACTATGGCATCGGCGCGCAGATCCTCAAGGACCTGGGCGCGACCAAGCTGCGGCTGATGACCAACAACCCGAAGAAGATCGCCGGACTGGAGGGCTACGGCATCGAGATCGTGGAGCGGGTACCGCTCCAGATGGAGTACAAGAACACCAACGAGTTTTATCTCAAGACAAAGCAGCAGAAGATGAACCATATGCTGGACTACTCCGAGCAGGATGAGAAGGCGCGCCATCACGACTGCCCCTGCTGCGGCGGAGATGCCCAGACCGGCACACGTTGACCGCGCGCTGCGCAAGGCGGCGTGTAACCCCCGCCAGCGCAGCCGGACTGCCGCGTGGCCGGGGCAAAGGGGCGAAGCCCTTCCTTGTCCTCCGCGGAGAACAAAACGCCCCATTTCGCTAAAACCCAATCTAAACTAACAACAGAAAGAAGGATATCATGATGCATACCATACAAGGCAATTTGATCGCACAAGGGTTAAAGGTTGGCATTTGCGCCTCCCGCTTTAATGAATTCATTGTTTCCAAACTGATCGCCGGCGCGCAGGACGCCCTGGAGCGTCACGGAGCGGACGCCAATGACGTGGACCTCATTTGGGTGCCGGGCGCCTTCGAGCTGCCGCTGGCGGCCAAAAAGCTGGCAAAAAGCGGCAAGTATGACGCGGTCATCTGCCTGGGCGCCGTTATCCGCGGCTCCACCTCCCATTATGACTACGTCTGCGCGGAGGTCTCCAAGGGCGTGGCGTCCGTGTCCTTGAACAGCGAGGTGCCGGTGGCGTTCGGCGTGCTGACCACCGATACCATCGAGCAGGCCATTGAGCGGGCCGGCGCTAAGGCGGGCAACAAGGGCTTTGACGCCGCTGTCACCGCCATCGAGATGGCAAACCTCCTCAAGCAAATTTAACGCCATGGAGGGGCGTCGGCGGGACACAGTCCTGGTGTTTGACTATGACGGGACCCTGCACAACAGCGCGCTGATCTATGTGCCGGCGTTCCGCAGGATGTACGCGGCAATGGTGCGGGACGGCGCCGCCCCGCCCCGGCAGTGGGCGCCAGAGGAGATCACCCGCTATTTGGGGTGCAGCCTGGTGGAGATGTGGCGGGACTTTATGCCGGAGATCAGCCGGCCGCTGATGGACCGTTACAGCGGTGGGCTTGGCCAGGATATGCTGGCGATGATCGAACGCGGCGACGCCAAATGGTATGACGGCGCGGAGGCGACGCTGCAAGCGCTCCGCGGGCGCGGCTACCGCATGGTGGTGCTGAGCAACTGCCGCAAGCAGTATTTGGACACAAACCGGAAAGCGTTCCGCATGGACCGGTTTTTTGAGGGCTATTACGACTGCGAATCCTATGGTTTCGCGCCGAAGCCGGAGATTTTCCGGCAGATTCGGCGGGACCGCGGCGCAATGGAATATGTGGTCATCGGCGACCGCCGCCACGATATGGAGGTGGCGCGGGCGCATCAGCTGCGGTCCATCGGCTGCCTGTATGGTTACGGAAAGCCGGAGGAGCTGGACCTTGCCGACGAGAAAATCGGCCGGATCACCCAGCTATTGGGGATTCTGGTGTAAACAATTCCGGATTTTGTCTGTTCAAAGCCTTTGTTTTGTGGTAAAATAGTCCGAGGACAAGATGAAGAAAAAACGGAGGCGAAGGGATTGGCAAAGAGACTTGTACTGGCGTTGGGCGGCAATGCCCTGGGCAATACGCCCCAAACCCAGTTGGAATTGGTGAAGAACACGGCAAAAACAGTGGGCGACCTGCTGGAGCAGGGGTATCAGGTGATCATCGGCCACGGCAACGGCCCGCAGGTCGGCATGATCAACCTGGCGATGGATCTGGCCTCGGCGACGGATGGAAAGATCCCGTATATGCCGTTCCCGGAATGCGGCGCCATGTCCCAGGGGTATATCGGCTATCATTTGCAGCAGGCGATCCGGCAGGAACTGAAGGTGCGCGCCATGGGGCAGGAGGTGGCCGCTGTGGTGACCCAGGTGGTGGTCGACCCCGACGATCCGGCGTTCCAGAAGCCGACCAAGCCGGTGGGCAGGTTCTATACCAAACAAGAGGCGGAGCGGCTGGCAGCGGAAACAGACTTCACCTTTGTGGAGGACGCGGGCAGGGGCTACCGCCGGGTTGTGCCGTCCCCGGCGCCCCAGCGCATTGTGGAGCTGAGGGTGGTGCGCCAGCTGGTGGACGGCGGCGACGTAGTCATTACCGTTGGCGGCGGCGGCATCCCGGTTGTGGAAACAGAACAGGGCTTGCAGGGCATCGCGGCGGTGATCGACAAGGACAAGTCCAGCGCTAAGCTGGCGGAGGACCTGCACGCCGACATGCTGGTCATCCTGACGGCGGTCGACCGGGTGTGTATCCACTACAACACGCCGGAGCAGGCCGAGCTGGCCTCCCTCACCGCGGCGGAAGCGGAGGAATACATCCGGCAGGGGCAGTTTGCGCCGGGCAGTATGCTGCCAAAGGTGGAATCCTGCCTGCAATTTGTCAGGGCCAACCCCAACGGCAAGGCGCTGATTACCTCGCTGGAGCGGGCCAAGGAAGCGCTGGAGGGCAAAACCGGCACCGTCATTACATTGTAAAACAGCAAAACGAAAGCGCACGATAGTTCGTGCGCTTTTTCTATGGCCTATAGCACATCCAGCAGCTCGCCGATGAGCGGATTGGAAACGAGGAAGCCCTCCGGCGTTAAATGAAAGCGGTCGGGGCCGTCGAAGGCGACAAGCCCCGCTTTTTCGTACCGCCTGGCGGCGCGGAGCAAAGCGGCGGGGAGCGGCTCGCCGAACCGCGCCTGCCACAAGCCGTTGGAGAGGCCCTCTGTCAGCCGCAGCTGGAGCATGGCAACTTCTGTCCGGCTGCCGCCGTCGCCGTCCGGGAGGGGCGGGCGGCCCCGCAAAAAATCTTCTGTGGAGCGGGGATAGTAAAACCGCTTGCCATTCCAAAAGCTGTGGGCGGACGGCCCAAAGCCCAGGTATTCCTGACAGTGCCAATACTTTAAATTGTGCTGGCCGGCAAAGCCGCTTTTTGCGAAATTAGAAATTTCATACTGCGCGAACCCCAGCCTTTCCAGTTCGGCAACGGCGGTCAGGTACAGTGCGCGGACAGCTTCCTCATCGGGCAGGGGGAGCTGTTCTTTTTGCGCGTAAAAAGCCGTACCAGGCTCGATTTTCAGCAGATAGGCCGAGATGTGCTGCACGTCCATCTGCGCACAAAAGCCGATGGAGCGCAGCAGGCTCTCCTTTGTCTGGCCGGGAACGCCAAGCATCAGGTCGAGGGAGATGTTGGCAAAGCCCGCTTCTTTTGCGTTCCGAATTGCCGCTGCCGCCTGTTCCGGCGTATGGCGGCGGCCCAAACAGCGCAGCTCCTGCGGGTTGGCCGATTGCAGCCCCAGGGAGAGCCGGTTGGCTCCGCCAGCGTGAATTTGCTGGAAAAAGGCGGCGGTTGCGCTGAACGGGTTGGCCTCCACGGTGATCTCGCTGCCGGCCAGCAGGCCAAAGCCCTCCCGTGCCGCTTCGATCAGGCGGGCGATGGCTTCGCCGCCCAGCAAATTGGGCGTGCCGCCGCCAAAGTAGAGGGTGTCCGCCGTGACGCCCTTGCGCTTGTAAGAGAGAAGCTGTCCCGCCATGGCGCTGGCATATTGCGCCAGCGCGGATTTGGTTGGCGGCGCGGAATAAAAATCGCAGTAGGGACACTTTTTGCCGCAGAAGGGGACATGAATATAAACGCCGATGGGTTCCATTATTCGTCCAGCTTCAGCACGCTCATGAAGGCTTCCTGCGGCACCTCTACCGTGCCAAGCTGACGCATCCGCTTTTTGCCCTCCTTCTGTTTTTCCAGCAGCTTTTTCTTTC
>CAZFHQ010000113.1:0-4677 GCA_964519325.1 uncultured Clostridium sp. | reverse complement strand
GGACGCGGCCAACGCGGTCATCGCCAACAACGCCGCCCGCAAGGGGAAAAACCTGTGGACCCAAAACGGCCGGGGCGCGAAAATTTCGGTTCACACAGCCACCAGCGAAATGGACGAGGCTGACGTGATCGCCAAAAAAATCCTGGACAATGTTGCCAATGGCAAGCGCTACAGCGACCATGCCATCCTATACCGGATGAACGCCCAGTCCAACAGCCTGGAGCGCGTCTTTGTCAAGTCCGGCATCCGCTACAAGATCATCGGCGGCCTGCGCTTTTATGATCGCAAGGAGATTCGGGACATGATCTCCTATCTCAGCGTGATCAACAACCCCACCGACGAGATCCGCCTGCGCCGCATCATCAACCAGCCAAAGCGATCCATTGGCGACAAAACCCTCGCCACCGCGTCAGAGATCGCCCAGGGCATCGGCGAATCCCTGTTCTCCGTTATCAGCCACGCCGAGGAGTTTGAGCCGCTCAAGCGCGTCGCGCTCAAGCTGAACGGCTTTGCCACGATGATGCAAAGCCTGATCGACGCCGCTGACGACCCCTCTGTTTCGCTGGAGGAGCTGTACCAGCTTATATTGGAAAAGACCGACTACATCGCCTTCCTGAAATCAGACAGCGAGCTGAGCCAAACCGCAGAAGACAGGATCGACAACCTGAACGAGCTGGCCTCCAACCTGATCCAGTACGAAGGCGACGCCGGCGACGACGCCAGCCTGTCCGGTTTTCTGGAGGAAGTCTCTCTGATGACGGACATTGACCAGCTGGACGGCGACAACGACGCCGTTGTGATGATGACCATGCACGCCGCCAAAGGCTTGGAATTTCCGGTGGTGTTCCTGCCCGGCTTTGAGGAGGGCGTGTTCCCCGGTATGCAGACCATGTTCAACCCGGATGAAGTGGAGGAAGAACGCCGCCTGGCCTATGTGGCCATCACCCGCGCCAAAGAGGAGCTGCACATTCTCAACGCGGAGAGCCGGATGATCTTCGGCGCCACCTCCCGCAACAAGCCCTCCCGCTTCCTCTCTGAGATTCCCGACACGCTGATCGAGGCGACCCGCTCCCGCTCCTGGAGCAAGCCGGCCACGGGTGTGAACCTGCCGGTTGCCGCCGCGGACGCCCGCAAAAAATCGGCCGCTGCCGCCCGCAGCTTTGGGCAGGCGGCGCTGGAGAAAAAGCCCGCCGCCAAATTTAAGCCCGGCGACAAGGTAGCCCACAAAGCCTTTGGCGAGGGCATGGTACTCTCGGCCACGCCAATGGGCAACGATACCCTGCTGGAGATCGCCTTTGACCGGGAGGGAACAAAAAAGATCATGGCCAATTTCGCCCGCCTAAAACGGTTAAGCTAAAGTTTCCATTGCGCTATGATTTTCATAGAAATAAGAAAAGCATATCGCAAAAGCAGTTCTTCTGCGGTATGCTTTCCTTTTGCCAGGCGGAACCTGAAGATGAAAAGAAAAAGGGGCGGTTCTCCCGCCTCTTTGTTATTTTGCTTTAAAATTCATAGTCCACTACATAGTTCATGCCGTCTTTGACCGCAGCGACATAAGGCTTGACCACGTTGGCATGGTAGGGATACGCCTGGTACGCCTCCAGCGCGGCGCGGTCGTCCACTACCAGCTCCAGCACCACATCATAAGACCGCTCAGAATGAAGGTAGTCGATACCGACCTGAATCTCCCGCACAAAGCCGATCTCCTCCTTCATGGAGAGGAACAGCTCCTTGAGCTTTTGGCAGGCCGCCGGACTGTTGTCCTTCAGCTTAACCATTAAAACGTGCTTTACCATTTGGCAGCGCTCCTTTCTATGCAAAACAGCGGCGTGATCCGGCCGCGGTCTGTTCGTTTATTTGTTTTTCATCATTTTATCCAATTCTTCCACAAAGGAATTGATGTCCTTAAAATCACGGTACACCGAGGCGAACCGCACATAAGCCACCTCATCCAAATTCCGCAGCTTTTCCATGGCCAGGTTGCCAATGGCCACAGACGTCACCTCGCGGTCCATGGAGTTTTGCAGGGAAGCCTCGATCTCATCCACCAGCCCCTCCAGCACGTCCGTGGGGATAGGCCGTTTCTCGCAGGCGCGCCGGAAGCCGTTGAGCAGCTTATTCCGGTCAAAGGCCTGTCGGGAATTGTCCTTTTTGATGACGACTACCGGCACTGTTTCGATCACCTCATAGGTGGTGAACCGTTTGCCGCACTTCAAACATTCCCTCCGCCGCCGGATCCGCTCGCCCTCGTCTGTCGGTCGCGAATCAATGACCTTGCTTTCTTCAAAGCCGCAAAATGGGCATTTCATACCGTTTCCCCCTCGCCTTCTTGGGTTTGTCCCGTTGAGATATATATAGTTATTATAGCATAAAATATAGGGGGAAACAAGCTTTCCCCCTATAAAATTTTCCAGGTTTATCCCATTTTTTCCTCATTTTTTGCCAATGGATCCAAGCGCGCTACCAAATTGGACACATAACCCCCGCATTGCGCCAGCTCTGCCGGATCCCCAAAGTCTGTGCGGTACACCTCAAGGATAACGCTGCCGTCGAAGCCGTTGCGCCGCGCCGCGGCCAGCAGCCCAAACAGATCCGCTGTACCCCGACCAGGCAGCAGACAGGTTGCGTCCGGCCGGTTGTCGCTGAGGTGTATATGCACCAGCCTGTCGCCCATGGCGTCGATCATGGCGCGGCAGTCCACACCGGAGCGCGCCGCCTGCTTCACATCCAGGCAAAAGGCGCAGCGCTCGCCGGCCGCCTGGCGCATCCGCCGGATAAACCCGGGATCCTCGCTGCAAAAGCGGGTCACGTTCTCCTGAGCCACGGTGACGCCGTAGGCGCGGGCCATTTCATACAGCGCCTGATACCGCGCAAAGTAGCGCCGCTCCAGCGCACCGGTGCAAAATTGCCGCTGCATCCCGTGGAGGATCAGCAGCCGCGCGCCAAGGGCCTGGGCCGCCGCGCAGTATTGGCGGTAAAATTCCAGGCTGTCCTCGAACCGGCTTTCATAATCAGAGAACAGCAGCACCCCCTCATACCCGCAGGTAAACGGGTGGACCGACTGCACCGTCGCGCCGTATTGCGCGAGCATCTCCCGCAGGCGGGCCAAATAGTCCGGCCGCAGTTCCCGGAAGGTGTTGAAAAAAATCTCAAAATGGGTGTGGCCGCCTGCCAGCAACAGCCGCAGGCTCTCGCCGGTCTCCATAGGGTAGAGGCACGCCGTGGAAATTCCGCACTTCACGCAAACACCGCCTTTCCTGTTCAGTATATCATGTTTCACGCCGGCGGGCAAACGCATAATTGCGCCCGGCTGGGAAACCCTATAGAAAACGAGAAATTCAGAGGGGGATCGCCATGATCACAAAAGAAAACAACGACCTGCTCAGCGAGATCTACCGCGCGACAAAAATGGGCCAGTACGCCATCCACGCGGTGCTGCCCAAGGTTGCCAACCCAAAGCTGCGGGCCAAAATCGAAAGCCAGGGCGACGCTTACGGGCGCATCGCCGCCAAGTCTAACCGGATGCTGGAGGAGAATGACCGGGAGCCGCAAAAAACGACACTGCTGCAGCGCATGGGCATTTGGAGCTCGGTGCAGATGAACACCATGACAGACAATTCCTCCACCCACATTGCGGAGATGATGATCCAAGGCTCGAACATGGGCATCACCGACATCACCAAAAAGCTGAACGACCTGGCCAACGCCGACGCCGGCGCCAGGGAGCTGGCCGAGGAATACCTGCATTGTGAGGAAAAACACATTGCCTCTATGAAAAAATACCTGTAATTCTTGGCGCCTGTCTTGATTCGCCTGCCGGTTTGCATTATAATAGAAAAGATAATGTTTGGGGAGGAAGGCGCATCATGGCACTGCTTCGCGCGGCACATTTAACAAAATCCTTTGGCACAGACGTCCTGTTTCAAGACGTCTCCTTTGAGATCCAGCCCCGCGACCGGATCGGCCTGGTGGGCGACAACGGCAGCGGAAAGACGACCCTGCTCAAGCTGCTGATGGAGCAAGCCGACGCCGACGGCGGCACGATCACAGCCGACGGGCAAGCCGCCATCGGCTACATGGAGCAGCATGTCTGCCGGGATATGCAGATCAGCGCTTTTGCGGAGGTACTCACCACCTTTGCCTCCCTCACCCAAATCGAAGCGGAGCTGGAGTATCTCAATTTGCAGCTCCATGCTCAGCACGCCCTGCCAGAGGAACAGCTCCACGCGGTGGTGGAGCGCCAGGCCCTCCTGCAGGAAGCCTACCTGCGGGAGGGCGGGCTTACATACCGCAGCCGCACCCGCTCGGTGCTGCGGGGCCTGGGCTTCGACGACGAGAAAATGGCCCTGCCGGTGATGACCCTCTCCGGCGGGCAAAAGGCAAAGCTCCAGCTTGCCAAGCTGCTGCTCAGCCAGGCAAATTTGCTGCTGCTGGACGAACCCACCAACCATCTGGACATCGATTCGGTGGAGTGGCTGGAAGCCTTTCTGCTGGAGTACCCCGGCGCGTTTGTGGTTATCTCGCATGACCGGTATTTTCTGGACAAGGTCACGACAGCCACATGGGAGCTGGAGCACAAAAGACTGGCCATTTATAAAGGCAATTATTCCCAGTCCCGCGGTTTAAAAGAAGAGCGTCAGTTAGCGGCCCAGCGGAAATATAACAACACCAAAAAGG
>CAZFHQ010000112.1:0-4717 GCA_964519325.1 uncultured Clostridium sp. | reverse complement strand
GCTTCATATGCCGGGCGCGGGACTGGCGCTTCGCTCCGATCTTGCCGCGGCGATAAAACACTGCCAACGCTGTCACGGCGGCGGCGCTCTTGCTGTTGGTGAAGGCCGCCTGAGCGGTTTCGCTTGCCGAAATTGCGCCCTCCGCACCGATGGATGAGGTAGTAACTCCGTCCCGGCTGGCCTCCTGCGCGACGACCTCATACGTCGCCCCAGCGGGCCGTTTTGGTTTCTCCTTGCTTGAGTTTAACGGTCGCTACATGATATGTATGGCATCGCATCCGATACGATCTGGCACACCTGCGGCACGGTCAGTCGTTTGGGCTATTTCAGAAAAGACAAAGGGAAAACAACGAACCCCAGCAACCGCATGGATACTGGGGTTTTCTGGTGCGGCAAATGGGACTTGAACCCATACGTCATTCAACACACGCCCCTCAAACGTGCCTGTCTGCCAGTTCCAGCACTGCCGCAAATTCACACTGGTGCTGATGCACTTAACGTGATATATGATACCACTTTCTCCCGATTCTGTCAACACCTTTTCGCAATTTTTTCACGTTCCGCACAGGCCTCGTCGCATTGTGCCGCCAACGCGAAAAAGGCCTCGCGGGACATCGTTTCATTGATGACCCGCAGCATGGCGTTGGTCGTCATGTGCTCCGGCAGGCGGAGCCGGCGCAGCAGCCAGCCCCTCTTTTCGGCGCTGTGCGTGCCGCCGGTGATGCCCAGGGCAAACAGCTCGGCCTTGGTGATCTGCCGGCCGGCCGTCTCCTGCGTCTCCTCACCGGCGGTAAAGGTAGCGCCGGCACGCCGCAGCGCGTCCAGGATGACCTCTTTTGGCATCCCCTCCACCCCCAGCTTGCCCTCCTTGGAGCCGGTGGCCTTGCGCTTTTCTTTGCCGTAAATGTCCGGGATATACGCCTGCTTGACCTTGGATTTGTCCACGGAGCCAGTGAGCCGGTTGCGGATGACAAAGCCCGCCGCGTCGCTGTCCGTCAGGATGATGATCCCGTTGGTATCGGCCAGGCGGCGGATCAGCCGCATTTGCTCCGGGTCCTGAAAAATGTGAAAGCCGGACGTTTCCAAAATCACACAGTCCACCAGAGAGGACAGCTTGATTTTGTCATATTTTCCTTCCACAATAATCGCTTCTTTGACTTTTACCCGCACAGCCCACGCCTCCTTTCGCGCCAAGCGCCCGTTATTTTTTCTCCTGCGACGCCAGCAGCAGCTTGGCAATCAGAGTATCCAGCACCACCCGCTTCATCTCGTCACGGCTGCTGCCAGAGCCGCCCTTGAGCGCAAGGTCCGCCTCCAGCAGCAGGTCCAGGCTGCGCCGCAGCACCGCCATGGAAAACCGGCTGCTGTCCTGCTCTGCCGTGCGGAGCAAAAACTCCTTGCCCTTATAGTCAAAGGCGTCCGCCAGCTCCGCCACCGGTCTGCCGCTTTGCAGCATTGTCTTGGCCCGGTACAAATTCAGATACGCGGAGGCAAGCAGCGCCACGATCGCCACCGGCTCCTCCCCTTGCCCCAGCAGGCTGTCCACCATACGGTAGGCGTCCGCGTACTGCCCGCCGATGATGGCGCCGGACAGGGCAAACACCTGGGCCTCGGCGTTCACGGTGACGGTCGCGTCCATCTGCGCCCGGGTGATGGTCCCGCCGCCAGCGTAACCGCACAGCTTGCCAATCTCGTGATGCAGCGTTTGCAGGTCGTCGCCGCAAAGGGTCACCATCCGTTTTGCCAGATCCTTGCTCAGCGCGCAGCCGCGTTTCTCCGCGAAAGTGACAAGATAGCGCTCCAGCTCCCCCCTGCTCCGGCGGGAGAACTGCACCGCCGTCAGCTTTTTGGGGTTGGCCGCGCAAAAAGCCTTCCATTTGGGCGGCAGCCGCCTGCCCAGGGAGAGCGTTGGCAGATAGATAAAAAACACCGTGGTATCCGGCAGCTCCCGAATCAATTCCTGATACCGCTCCACGTCGGCGGCGGGCAGGGCGTCCACCCGCAGATCACGCAGCAGCACAAAATTTTGCGCCGCAAAGCAGGGCAGCGCCTCCAGCGCCTCCGCCACCGCTTCCACACTGGTATCGGCGGCGTCAAAGCGGTGCAGGTTAAAGTCCGCAAAGCCTGCCGCGGCGGCTTTCGCCTCCACCTTCCGCACGCATTGGAGCAGGGAGTATTTCTCCTCGCCATACAGCAAATAAGCGCCGGAAAGCGTCCCTGCCTCGATCGCCTTTTTCAATTCCTGTTCCCGAAGCTCTGCCATCAGCTTTCCCTCCTGACACGCAACTGCTGTTCGCCCAGCACATCAAACACCAAATTCCCTTTGCCGCCCGTTTCATAAAACAGGTCGATCGTCCCCGCAGGCGCCCCATTGCCGGAGAGCGGCGTCAGGCTGTCCTCTGCCATGGAGCGCACCGCCGCGCAATACACCCCGCCGGCCTCCCCTGACGGCGTGCTGCCCACAATGAGGACATCCGCCATCTGATCACCAGCATGGGCGGACAGGGCATCGCCGCTGTCCGCGATGAAAAACGTGACGCCGCCTGCCGAGAGGCGCACTGCCGTTTCGCCGTAAGCTCCCTCTACCTGAATGGACACATCCTCCAGCAGAGTCATCTCCGCCTGCGCCTGATAATAGAACACCGAACCGACGTCCGCCAGGTATTTCCCAAGTCCGCCGCCGGGATAAGCCCCCGCCTGAAGCAGCGCGTTCTCCACCGGATAAGCGCGCAAAACAGCCGCGCTGTTGCTCTTTTCCTCGCTCTCTCCAGAAAGGAGCAGCAAGCAGGTGACTCGCTCCACACCGGCCGTCATCAGGTAAGAGAGCAGCACATCGGCGCCATAGCCCTCGCAGCCGATCACCGCCGCCGTCCTGTCCCGGCTCACCACCACCGAAACGCCGTCGCCGGCATCCAGCACAGCCACATGGAGCTGTCCCGCCGTCAACAAATTGCCGGACAGGATCCCGCACAGCAGCAGAGCCACAGAACACAGCCCGCCGAACAAATATCCTGCCGGGCAGTGCCAGCGCACCAGCAGGTAGCCCGCCACCAACAGCGGGCAAATCAACCACAGGGTAATCAGGTCACGGGAAGGGGCGACCGCCGCAAAGGGAAGCTGCGCGACCCGCGCCGTCGCCCAAAGGAGGAGCTTGCCCAGCAAACCGGCAGCCAGCGCCAGCGGCCGCGCCGCAAACAGGAGCACCGGGATGAAATGCAGCAGCGCCGCGGCAAAGCCGGCCACAATCATGACCGTTGCGGGGAGGAGCAGCAGCACATTACAGAGCGGCGCTACCAGTGAAACCGTTCCGCCGGAAAGCAGCAGGACAGGCAGGGTAAAGCCCATGGCCCCAAGGCAGGTCGACAGCGCCGTCCCAATGCTGGAGAGCAGCCGGCGCAGCAGCCCGCGCCGCCCGCGCCAAAACCGGCCAAACGCTTTTTGCAGCTGCGGCGTCAGCACTAAAATGCCCAGCGTGGAAAACGCCGACAGCAGCAAACCCAGATCTGCCGCCGCGTAAGGGTTCCACAGGCATATCAGGAACACGGCCACACCCAGCGAATTGACAGGCTCCACCCTACGGTGCAGCGCCAGCCCGCCCAACAAAATCAAAACCATAATCCCGCTGCGGGTCACGCTGGGCGAAAACCCGGTGACCGCCATAAAGCAGACCACGCCGGCGGCGGTCAAGCAGCTTGCCAGCAAACGCGGCAAACGCAGCCTGCGCAGCAGCGTTAGCAGCAGTGTGGACACCAGGCTCATATGCAGGCCGGACACGACCAGGATATGATAGATCCCGCTGGTTTGAAACGCGGCCCGCACCGAATCCGGCAAGGTATGGGTTTCTCCCAGCACAGCGGCGCCAAGCAGCGAGGCTTCCTCCTCCGGCAGCATCCCCTGCATGGAGTCCAGCATGGCCTGGCGCGCCCGCAAAGCGTAATAATACAGAGGCTTTTCACTGGCGGGGGTAACGTCATAGCCCTCATACTCATACAGATAGCCAAGCATGGTGATGCCCCTGGCGGCATAGTAGCTTTTGCTGGAGAAGCCGTCCCCGCCGCTGGGCGCGTAAAGCTGGACGGCGCCGGTCAGGGTATCGTACAGCTCTATGCGCAGCGGGTTCTGGGTGGAGATCCGCACTTTCTCCGGCACGGGCAGCTCGGACTCGGTGGAACCGTCCGCCGGCACAACCGAATCCACCTCCAGCACATAATAATGCCGGTCATATTGCTCATAGGGCAGCTCACACAGCCGCCCGCTGAGTACGACCTTTTGCTCCTCCAGCGCGGAGGCCGGTTCCACATGGAGTTGGTCATACGCGCTGAACGCACCGAACGCGAGAGCCGCTGTCAGCAGCAGCACAGCGGGCAGCTGCACATGAAACCGCCCGCGGAAAAACAGCAGGCAGCCAAAGGCAACCAGACAGCAGTCGCACAGGATCAGCGAAGCAAAGCCGCCAAAATAAACGGCAGCCGCCAGCGCCCCCAGAGTTGTAAAACCAATGAACGCAAACAACTGCCGCATATGCTCATGCCCTTTCGCGATTTTGTTTGGGCAGCCGGAATCAGCGCGCCCAACAGACGCTAAATTCTATGGGGAAAACCTTTTGTTTTTCCCTCTCTCTATCAGCCCGGCGGCCACGCCATCGGCCTACCGCAGCTTTCGGGGGAAAACCTTTTGTTTTTCCCTCTCTCTATCAGCCCGGCGGCCACGCCATCGG
>CAZFHQ010000111.1:0-4893 GCA_964519325.1 uncultured Clostridium sp. | reverse complement strand
GCGAAAAAAACAGGACGCCCGCATACCCAGGCATCCTGTTCGCGCTGCCGCTTAGCAGTCAAAATATTTCCGGCGCTTGGTGGACTGGATGAACAGCTTTTTGATCGCTTCCTCGTCCTCCTCCACAATGGTCTGCTTCAGCTCCTCCAAGGAGGCCACAAACGCGTCGATCTCCCGCACAAGGTTTTTCTTGTTCAGGAAAAACAGCTCGCTCCACATCGTCTCGTTGATCTTGGCGATGCGGGTCAAGTCCCGAAAAGAATCGCCGGTGTAATCCTTTAAATGGGTGTTGTCGCTGGTGTTCATCAGGCTGACCGCCACCGCGTGGGTCAGCTGGGAGACAAACCCGATCATTTCATCGTGCTCCTGCGGCGACAGCACGCTGATATGGCCAAAACCCAGCAGTTCGGCCAGCTCCCGAACGGCGCTGACCGCCTCCTGTGTGTTTTTTTCTGTGGGAGTAATGATAAAATTCGCCCCGCGGAAGATGGCGTCGTCGCTGTTGCGCACGCCGTACACCTCTTTGCCGGCCATGGGGTGGGACCCCAGGAATTCCACATCCTCCCGCAGGAAGGACTGGATCACGTCGACTACGCCGCACTTGACGCCGGAAACGTCCGTGAGCAGGGCGCCGCTTTTCAAATGCTGCTGATTCCGCCGGATCCATTCGATCATGGTGTGGGGATACAGGCCGAAAATAATCAGGTCCGCCCCGCCGATCATGGCTGCGTCCTCCTGGATGGTCCCCTCGTCGATAATGTGGTTTTCCAGCGCGTAATCAATGGTGCTCTGGCTGCGGGTGATCGCCGCCACATGGCGGCCATGCTTGCGCAGCCCCTGCGCGTAGCTGCCGCCGATGAGCCCCAGCCCGACAATCAGGATCTTATGAAATTGTTCCAGCATCTTCCAGCACCTCTACTTTCACACCGGTTTGCTCCAGGTCCCGGAAAAAGCCGGGATAAGATTTGTTGATGCACTCCGCGCCGTCGATCACCACAGGGAAGCCGCCGCAGACTGCCGCCACCGCCAGGCTCATGACGATCCGGTGATCCTTGTGGCCAAACAGCTCTGTCTCGCAGTGATAAGAGGGCTTGCCGTCAATAATCATCTCGTCCTCGGTACTGCGGATGGCAACATGCAGCTTGCGCAGCTCCTCCTCCATGGCGGCGATCCGGTCAGATTCTTTGTAACGGAGCCGCTCCGCGTCGCAGATGACCGTTGTTCCCTGTGCGTACATGGCCAGCACAGTAAGAATCGGCCCCAGGTCAGGACAGTCTCCAATCGAGATGCGCCTGCCGGTGAGAGGGCTTTTTTCAATATGATAGCCATCCGGAATCCGCGACACAGCGCCGCCGGCCGCCTGGATAAACTCCAGAATCGCTTTATCTCCCTGCTGGGAATCATGGCGCATCCCGGTGCAGCGCAGGCTACGCCCCGCCGCGCCCAACACGGCAAAAAATGCCAGTTGGGAAAAATCTCCCTCCACCGTATAATCCCGCGGCTGGTACCGCTGGCCGCCGGGAATCACCAGGGTGTTCTCATCGAGAAAGGAAGCGTGTACGCCAAACTGCTCCATCACCTGCAAGGTGAGCAGGATATAGGATCGGGATTCAAAGGGAGGGCGCACGGAAATCATGGAATCCTCGGCCAGCAGCGGCAGCGCAAACAGCAGCCCTGTGATAAACTGGGAGCTGACATTGCCGTCCAGCTCGTATCTTCCGGCAGGCAGGCTGCCTTCTACCAGAATCCGCTCGTCAGACTGCTCAAAACGCAAACCGCGCTCATTGTATAGCGTTTCATAAATCCCCTGGGGCCGCTTGAGCAATCGGTTGCGGCCTGTAAAGGAGACCGGTTGGCCGGACAGGGTAAAGATCGGGATAAAAAACCGCAGTGTAGAACCGGACTCCTTGCAGTCGATCACATTTGTTTTGAGATGATGGAGATCCGCAATGCCGGTAATCTTTAGGAAATCGCTGCCACGCTCGATCACCGCGCCCAGCTGCTCCATGCCGCTGATGGTCGCCAGAATATCGTCGGAATAGTCGATGTTGGAAACGCGGCTCACGCCCTGGGCCAAGGACGCGCAGATGATCGCCCGATGCGCCATGCTTTTGGAGGGCGGGATCTTCACTGTGGGGATTGCCTCCCGCAAAGGCGGCTGAGGTGTCACTCGTACTTTCATAGCGCCACCCGGTCAGATGTCCCTGCCGACAACCTGCGCGATCTTCCTGCCCTTTTCCACCACACGGGCAAAGGCCGCCGGTGTCAGGGACTGGGCGCCGTCGGACCAGGCCTTTTTCGGATCCTGGTGTACTTCGATGATCAGGCCGTCCGCGCCGGCCGCGATGGCCGCCAGGGACATGGACTCCACCAGCTTGCTGTCGCCGGTACCGTGGGAAGGATCAATGATGATCGGCAGATGGGTCTTGTTCTTCAGGATCGGGATCACGCTGAGATCCAATGTGTTGCGGGTATACTTTTCAAAGGTACGGATGCCCCGCTCGCACATGATGACGTTCTCGTTGCCGCCAGCCAAAATATATTCCGCCGCCATGATCCACTCCTCGATGGTGTTGGAAAGGCCGCGTTTGAGCAGCACCGGCTTCTTAGACTTGCCCAGTGTTTTCAGCAGGTCAAAGTTCTGCATATTTCTGGCGCCAACCTGGATCAGATCCACATATTCCTCAAACTCCGGCAATTTGTCGGCGCTCATCATTTCGCTGACGACCGGCAGGCCGTATTTTTCCCTGGCCTTTGCCATGTACTGGAGGCCCTTGGTACCCAACCCCTGGAAGGCATAAGGGGAGGTTCTCGGCTTGTAAGCGCCGCCGCGGAGCATGCAGCCGCCGGCCTCCTTCACCATGCGGGCAATCTCCATGGTTGGCTCATCGCCCTCAATGGAGCATGGCCCGCCGATCATGACGATCTTCTCGTTGCCGCCCACCGGAATGCCTGCCACATCCACAATGGTATCCCGCGGGTGGAAAATGCGGTTTGCCTTTTTGTAGGGCGCGGCGATTCTGGTCACCTCGTCCACATAGGGGTTGGCACGGATGGTCTTTTCATCCACCCGGGTGGTGTCGCCGACCAGGCCAAATACATCGTAGTCGGTACCGTGGATGCGATTTACTTCTACACCCAGCCCCTGGAGGCTTTCAATGAAACTCTGCACCTCCTGTTCCGGTGTATCTTTCTTCAACGAAATAATCATAACAAGAATTCCTTTCTGACACTTCTTTATCGAGTAATTTTATTTTACCGCTAATTTTTGTTTTAAGACCTGGATCGCGGTGCGGTAGCCGTCGATCCCTTCCCCCATGACCGTGTGGAAGCACGCCATGCCCGCATAAGAGAGCTGCCGGAACTCCTCCCGCTCCCTGACGTTAGAGATATGGATCTCCACCGCTGGGATAGACACGGTTTTCAGCGCGTCCAGAATCGCGACGCTGGTGTGGGTGTAGGCCGCCGGATTGATGACAATGCCGTCCGCGTTGCCGTAAGCAGACTGGATCTTATCCACCAGATCGCCCTCGTGGTTACTCTGGTAGACCTCTGTCTCAAAGCCGGCCTGTTCCCCCCACGCCATGATTTTTTCCACAAGCTGAGGATAGGTGGTGCGGCCGTAAATGTCCGGTTCCCGTATCCCCAGCATATTCAGATTAGGTCCATTGATTACCAATAATTTCACGATAACCCTCCAAAATGCCGCCCATGAGCTGGTCCATGTCCTCACGCCGCAGCTCGTCCTCCTCGTAGTTGTTCTCAATGCGCAGGTCGCCATAAGAGAGGTACAGCGGGTAGCGCTGCTTATATAATTCCGCCACAGCGTCCTTGCTGGAGGACAGCGGACGGTCGTGGGTAGAAAGCAGCTTATTCAGTTCTCTGTCAATAAACACCACAACGCCGTTTTGTTGGAGGCGCAGCATATTCTCCGGATTCTTAATGACGCCTCCACCGGTGGCGATGATCTGCCGGTTCCCCTTTGCCACATCGGCAATGACCTCGCTCTCCAGCTTGCGGAAATACGCCTCGCCAAACTGTTCAAAGATGTCGCGAATCTCCATGCCGGCCCGCTCCACAATCAGCGCGTCTGTGTCCACAAAGGTCTTGTCCACATACTTTTGCAGGGCCGTGCCGGTCAGGGTTTTGCCGCAGCTTGGCATACCGATCAGTACAATATTGCTCAGATCCTCGGTCAGCTCCCGCAAAATTTCACCGATCCGGCTGTCGTCGATCTGGGTGGAGAGAAAACGTTCTACTGCGTATTTTGCCTGGGCAACCAGCATCCCCAGCCCGTTGACGGCCACCATGCCCATCTCCTCGGCCTGCTTGAGCAGCCGCGTTTTCAGAGGATTATACACCACGTCGAACACGGCCTGGCACGCCGTGAAATTCCGCAGGTCGATGAGGGAATCATCCACCTTTGGGTACATGCCGCAGGGTGTTGCGTTGATGATGATGTCCACATCATAATGCTCCGGGATGTCCTCATAGGGGATGACGTGGTCTTCCTCCGTTCCCGGCACAATGTCCGCGATATAGACCCTGGCGGCGTTGAGGTGACGGGCCACCGCCTTGACTGCCTGGGCCGCGCCGCCGTTGCCCAGCAGCAGGATCTCTTTGCCCTCGAACTCGACGCCGTGGGACTGAACGCTGTAAAGGAAACCGGTGAAATCCGTGTTGTAGCCTTTTAATTTGCCGTCTGAGTTGACAATGGTATTGACCGCGCCGATCCGCTTTGCCGACTCGTCAATTTCATCCAGATAAGGCATCACCGCCCGCTTGTAGGGAATAGTGACGTTGATGGCGCGAAATTCCTTTTTCGTCATGAAGTCGTGTAGCTCGTCCTTTGCCAGCGGGCAAAGGTCATAGGTGTAATCGGCCAGCTTTTCG
>CAZFHQ010000110.1:0-4939 GCA_964519325.1 uncultured Clostridium sp. | reverse complement strand
GAGGGCAAAAAAATGGGCAAGACGGCCTCCGGCGCAGTGTGGCTCGATCCCAACAAAACCTCGCCCTTTGATTTTTATCAGTATTGGCGCAATGTAGACGACAAGGATGTGCTGCGGTGCATCCGGATGCTCACCTTCCTGCCATTGGAGCAAATTGACGAAATGGACAAGTGGGAGGGCAGCCAACTGAACCAGGCAAAGGAGATCCTGGCCTATGAGTTGACCGCGCTGGTCCACGGCGAGGAGGAGGCCAGGAAAGCCCAGGAGGGCGCGAGAGCCTTGTTCTCCACCGGCGCCAACACCGACAATATGCCTACCACCGCGCTCAACGATGGCGACTTCACCAACGGGGAGATCGGCCTGCTGGATCTGCTGGTCCGGACAAAGCTGACGCCCTCCAAGGGCGAGGCCCGCCGGCTGGTGCAGCAAGGCGGTATCTCCGTCAACGACCAGAAGGTGGCCGACCCGGCCGCCCGCCTCACCGCTGCCGATTTTGCCGCTGGCTATGCCATCGTCAAAAAGGGCAAGAAGGTGTTCCATAAGGTGACCCTCTCCTGAGTGCAAGCGCATTTGGCGCGGCGGCCACCGCTATTTTGAACGAACAGACCTGTATTTGTAGGACAAGTACAGGCGTTGTTTCTTTTATGGAGAATTGACAGGGTTTGACGAAAGAAGCGCTTATGAAAAAGATAGTTACCAATTCCGACATGAAACAAAATCTTGCGGCGGCGGCACGGCGGTTTGCGCCCTGCCTGGTCGCGCCGGCGGCAACGGCTGGATTGCTGCTGCTGGTGTATGCCTGGTTCCGGCTTTTTCCGGCAGGCAGGCTGATTTTCGCCTGGGGCGACATGACCCAACAGTCCATCCCGCTGCTGCTGGATCTCAAAAATATCCTCTCCGGAGAATTTGACCTGTTCCTCAACACGGCCAATGCCGGCGGCATGAGCTTTTGGGGCGTGTTCCTTTTTTTCCTCTCCAGCCCTTTTTCCTTTTTGATTGCGTTTGTGGAGAGCGGCGACATTTATCGGTTTGCCAATGTGCTGGTGCTGCTCAAAATGGCGTCGGCAGCCTTGACCGCCAGCCTGTTTTTCCGCATCCGGTTTCAGCGGCTGACAGCGCCCCAGCAGATCGCTCTGGCGATGATGTACGCTTTTTCAGGCTATGCCCTGTTCTATTATCAAAATCTGGTTTGGCTGGATATGCTGTATATGTTCCCGCTGCTGCTGCTGGGCTTTTCACGCCTGCTGGAGCGGCGGAAAATCGGCCTGTATGTCGTCACATTGACGCTGACGGTAACGGTCAACTACTACCTGAGCTACATGGTCGTTCTGTTTTTGATCTTAGCCATGGCGGTCTTTCTTCTGGTCGCCTGCGACCGTAACTCCCGCAGGCAGACCGCTTTCCTGTTCAGCATGGCCTCTCTGCTTGCGGCGCTGCTGTCAGCGGTGGTCTGGCTGCCGTCCCTTTGCCAATATTTCCAGTCTGCCCGCACCACTGGTGTCCTCACCAGCCTGGCAAACAGCGATGTTTTCACTTCCATTCCCACTGTATATCCGGTCATCCTCTGCACAGCGATCACCATGGCGGCGCTGCCCATGTGTTTTTTGTCCGGCGCGTTCCGGAGCCGGCATGTCAAGGCCCTTTTTGCGGTGTATGTGCTGCTGCTCATCCCGGTGGTGCTGGAGCCAATTAACAAAATGTGGCACATTGGCAGCTATCAGGCGTTCCCGGTGCGATATGGCTATATCACCGTAATGCTGGGGCTTTGCCTTGCCGCGTCGTGTGCCAGCCGTTCCAACGAGCGCTGCCGCCTGCTTCGTCCCCCTGCCAAAACACCGGTCGCGTTTCAGGTCATTGCCGGCTGCCTGCTGCTAATGGTGGGATGCGTCGGGCTGTTGCTCCTTGTTACCCGTTACACGGCGCTGACCCGTTATGTGGGTACGCTTTGGTCCGACTACAGGGCCTTCTGGTATTCGCTGATCTTTGCGGGCTTGGCGGCGCTGGCGTATTTTTTCTTTCTCCTGTTGTATCATCACCATGCCCTTAGCCGGCGGGTGTTCAGTATCGCGCTGTGCTGCATGGTGCTTTGCGAAGGGCTGTTCTACAGCAGCGTGCTGATCGGGGCGGGCGCGCGCAGCGCCTGGACCTGCGACAATGCCCTGGCGCTGGATCATCAAATTGAGGAGGACGGCCTGTACCGCACCAAGCTGAACCGCAAGTATTTTGACGTGAATTTGGTAGGCGCGCTGGGCTACAATACCCTCAGCCATTACACCTCCCTCACTGACGAGGACTACCTTTACGCGATGAAAAAGCTGGGCTACTCCGCCTATTGGATGGAAGTCGGCTCCAACGGCGGCACCCTCCTGACCGACCTGCTGCTGGCGAACCGGTATGTCATTTACACGAACACCGATGTGATCCCGGAGGGGATGTCGACGGTCTGCAAGGAGATTGCCTACTGCATTGCGGAAAACCCTGCGGTGGACTCCTTTGGCGTGACGTTTTCCGCGGAGGACATCTCGGCGCTTGAAAAGCTGCCGGAGCTGAGCCGGATGGAATTGCAGCAATCCCTCAGCGACCTGTTCTATGACTGCGGGCAGATCGTCACGCCATATACGCCGGAACGGTTGGAGAACGTCACGGTCGAGGAGGAAGACGGCCGCACCCGGATCTCGCTGCCCGATGAGGAAGATGATGGCTATCTGACCTACGAGATTCCGGTAACTGGTACGCAGACCCTCTATTTCGACTGCTTTGACGAAACCTCAACCGCGCTGAAGGAGGCCATCAACGATTCCTTCGACGTGACGGTGAACGGTGTGCGCAAGGGGACCGGCTATCCCTCCCAAAAAGACAACGGCTTGCTGGAGCTTGGCGCCTTCACCGACGAAACGGTGGAAGTGCTGGTCAAGGTCAATCAGGCGGTCGAGGCCCGATCCTTCGGCCTGTTTGGTCTGGATACGGCGGCGCTGACGGAGGCAGCCGCGGCCAAAACGCCAACCGCCCTGACCCGCAGCGGCAACACCATCAGCGGGACGGCTGTAGCGGAGGAAAGCGGGGAGTATCTTCTGCTGCCGCTGATCTATGACAGCGGTTACACCGCTACCGTCAACGGTGCGGACGCGGAGGTGTTCCAGGTATTCGACGCTTTTTTGGCGGTCAGGCTGGAAGGCGGAGAAAACACCATCACGCTGACCTATCTGCCCAGGGGCTTCTCCGCGGGGCTGCTGCTGACCGCCCTTGGCGGGTGCGCGTTTGCCGCCGCCCTGTGGGCGCAGCGCCGGCTGCGGGGGCACCGCTGCCGCTGGCTGGAATGGGCCTGTTATGTGCTGGTGATCGGGCTGGCTGTGGCGGTCGTCCTGTTTGTTTATATTTTCCCGATGATTTACTGCTTCATCGCGGCTTAAATGAGGTGGATTTATGGCGGCGTTTCAAACCGAATGGCTGGAGGGGAACAGCCCCTATCGTTATCATAAGTGCAGACTCGGCGATTTTTGCCGTTCGGGCTGCTGCGGGCAAACCCCCGCGCCGGACGGCAGCCGCATTCTGCACTATCATCCTGAAACCGGCGCGCTGGCCTGGTTTACCCTGTGCCGCTGCCCCGCTTGCGGCCGGTATTATATCGGGCTGCGCGGCAAATGGAAATCCATTGAAAACCCGCTGCAATATGAGCGGCAAACCGACCCTTGCAATTTGTCCGGCGACATGATACCATAGAACAAGCGGAGGAACGCGCCATGGGGAAAATGAGCGGAAAAATGAAGATCGTCATTGCGGCGCTTTCTGTTGCGGTCGTGCTGTGCGGGCTGCTCATCGCCTGGCTGTTGATCGCCGGCCAGACAAAGGAGGGGCAGATCGCGCGTGTCTATCAGGACGGCGTTGTTGTGTATGAGGTGGATCTTTCCACCGTGACAGATCCGTTCGTCTACCGGATAGAAGGGGAAGACGGCGCCTATAACGACATTTTATTTGAACCGGGCAGGGTCTCTGTGCAGGAGGCCAACTGCCCTGATCAGGTTTGTGTGGAAACAGGCGTCATTGATTCCGGGCTGCTGCCCATTATCTGCCTGCCCCACAAGGTGCTGGTAAAGATTGAATAGACGGAAAACGGAGGAGCGGTGTGACAGGATGAACTGGAAAATTAAACAAATGGCCGCCGCCGCCATGCTGACCGCCGCCGCGCTCATCGTCTTTGCCATCGAAGCGCAGATCCCGCCTGTGGTGCCGATCCCAGGCATCAAGCTGGGCCTTTCCAATGTGGTCACGCTGGCGGCCATCCTCATGCTGGGCAAGGCCTGGGGCTCTGGGGTACACATCGTCCGCATCGTGCTGGGGGCGCTGTTTACCGGGCAGGCGGTTTCTTTTTTATACAGCATTACCGGCGGCGTTTGCTGCCTGGTCGTCATGCTGGTGCTCACCAGCTTTCTTGCCAACAGGTGGCTGTGGCTGATCAGCGCCATCTCGGCGGTGGTACACGCGTCGGCGCAGCTCGTCACAGCGGCTATCGTCATGCAGACCAAAAGCGTGCTGCTCTACGCGCCGATCATCCTGTTCAGCGCGATCCTGACCGGCGTGTTTACCGGGCTGTGTGTGCAGCTGATTTTCAAAAAGCAGCCGAAACTGCAGGAGTTCCTGCGGCGGCAGGGCAAATAGCAAGCGGACAGGATTCAGACTGTCCGTTTTTTGTTCCCGATGAACGAGAAATCTGCCTGGAATCGCTTTACAAGATGGAAAATCTGGTGTAGAATAAAATCGGTTTTATGTATATATTTCCAAAGAAACAACAAAAGCGGGGTGTTGTATTTGCAACCGAAGTATAAGAGAGTGCTGCTGAAGCTCAGCGGGGAGTCCCTTGCCGGGGACAACGGCCACGGCATCGACTTTGACACCGTGACCAGGATCTGCGCGCCGATCAGGGCCTGCGCGCAAATGGGTG
>CAZFHQ010000109.1:0-4964 GCA_964519325.1 uncultured Clostridium sp. | reverse complement strand
TGGTCTTTGACGTGCGCTTCCTGCCCAACCCGTTCTATATTCCGGAGCTGAAAAAGCTCACGGGCCTGGATGCGCCGGTGCGGGACTATGTGCTGAAGTGGGACGAAACAAAAGGGCTGGTGGAGCGGATCTTTTCCTTGATCGACTATTCCATCCCGCTGTATTGCAACGAGGGCAAGAGCCAGCTGGTCATTGCCATTGGCTGCACGGGCGGCCATCACCGTTCCGTGGCGCTGGCTCAGCTTTTGTATGAGCACCTTCTAAAGCATGATGTGCGGGTCAGCGTAAACCACCGGGATATTCACAGGTAGGGGAGAGTTATGTCTTTTTCGGCAGAGATCAAAAATGAATTGTGCAGGCATGAGAACGCGCGGAGCTGCTGCCGCAGGGCGCAATGCTACGGGATGCTTGTGTTTGCGCGGAATTTTTCAGACCGGGCGGTCTCGATTGTTACAGAACATCCGGGATTTGCCCGGCTTGCTGCTTCTATGCTGGCGGAGGAGAGCGGCGTGTTTGTGGAGATGCAGTCGAAGATCACCCGCCGCAGGCAAACACCGGAAAGCTGCACCGTCACCGTGGAGGGCGATGACCAGCGCCGCCAGCTCCTGTCCCATTTTGGGCATGGCGAAAAGGAGATCCATCTGCGGATCAACCGGGCAAACCTGGAGAATCCCTGCTGCGAGGCGGCCTTTTTGCGGGGCGCTTTTTTGTCCTGCGGCAGCGTCATTAATCCGGAAAAGGAGTATCACCTGGAATTCTCCGTGGTGCATATGCATCTGGCCAACGACCTTTCCGCCCTGCTTTCTGAGCTGATGGAGCTGAAGATCCAGCCGGCGGTGATCCAGCGGAAAGGCTCCTACGTTGTGTATATCAAGGAAAGCGAGGCCATTGCCGACCTGCTGACCTATATGGGGGCGCAGAACGGCGCTTTGGAGCTGATGCAGGTGAAAATGCTCAAAGAGCTGCGCAACGATGTGAACCGACGCTCCAACTGCGAAACGGCTAATATCATGAAAACCGCTAACGCGGCGGCTGTGCAGCGGATCGCCATCGAGCGGATCATGCGTTACCTGGGATTGGATCAGCTTTCGCCAGAGCTGAAGGAGCTGGCGGAGCTGCGGTATGAGAATCCGGCCATGTCCCTGCGGGAGCTGGGGGAGAACCTGTCGGAGCCGATTTCCCGCAGCGGCGTCAACCACCGCATCCAGCGGATCTTGGAAATTGCCGATACCTTGCCGCAGCTGGAGTGAACCGATCAGGCAATGGACAACGGAGCGGGGAAGGGGTTTGTGAAACGCAGACTCCCGTTTTGGGGAGGATCACAGGAAAGGAGCAATCGCGATGGGCTTTACACACCTGCATTTGCATACGGAATACAGCCTGCTGGACGGCGCGTGCCGGATCAACCAGGTGCTGGACCGTGCGGCGGAACTGGGCCAGACTGCCGTCGCCATCACCGACCACGGCGTGATGTACGGTGTGGTCGATTTTTACCGGGCGGCAAAGCAGCGGGGCATCAAGCCGATTATCGGCTGCGAGGTGTATGTGGCACGCCGTACCCGGTTCGACCGGGTCCACGAGCTGGACAAGGAACCATATCATCTGGTGCTGCTGTGCAAAGACCAGACCGGCTACCAGAATCTCATCAAGCTGGTCTCCGAGGGCTGGGTCAGCGGCTTTTACGGCAAGCCCCGCATTGATCTCGAACTGCTCCGGCAACACAGCGAGGGGCTGATCGGCCTTTCCGCCTGCTTGGCGGGCGCGGTACCCCGTGCGCTGAAAGCCGGTGATTTTGCGGAATCAAAGCGGATCGCCCTGGAATATAACGAGATTCTTGGGCAGGATAATTTTTATCTGGAGCTGCAAAACCATGGCATCCGGGAGCAGCAGATGGTGAATCCCCAGATCGTGCGGCTTTCCGAGGAGACGGGCATCCCGCTGGTCGCTACCAACGACTGCCACTACATCCGCCAGGAGGACAGCAAAATGCACCACATCCTGCTGTGCATCCAGACCAACCACACCATTGAGGACGACAACACCATGGAGTTTGCCTCCGATGAATTTTACCTGAAAAGCGAGGAGGAGATGCGCACCCTTTTTGCGCAGGTACCGCAGGCGTGCGACAACACCATGAAAATTGCCGAACGGTGCAACGTGGAGTTTGTCTTTGGCCAGACAAAGCTGCCCCGTTTTGACACGCCCAACGGACAGCCCAATGACGAGTATTTTCGGGATATGTGTTTTGCCGGACTGCGCCGCCGCTATGGGGATACCCCCGACGACGCTGTGACCGCGCGGCTGGAATACGAGATGGACACGATTGGTAAGATGGGTTACGTCAACTACTACCTCATCGTCCACGACTTTGTTCGTTATGCCAAATCGGTCAACATCCCAGTGGGGCCGGGCAGAGGCTCCGGCGCCGGCAGCCTGGCGGCCTATTGCCTTGGCATCACCGACATCGACCCGATTCAGTATGACCTGCTGTTTGAGCGCTTCCTCAATCCGGAGCGTGTCAGCATGCCGGACTTTGACATCGACTTCAGCGACGAGCGCCGGCCGGAGATGATCGACTATGTGGTGCGCAAATATGGCGCCGACCATGTGGCGCAGATCGTCACCTTTGGCACCATGGCGGCGAAAGCGGCGATTCGCGACGTGGGCCGCGCCATGGCAATCCCCTATGCTGCGGTGGACGTGGTGGCGAAGCTGGTGCCTAACAAGCTGAATATCACCCTGGACGAGGCGCTGAAAATCTCCCGTGACCTGCGGGAAAAATATGAGAGCGACCCGAAGATTCGGGAACTGATCGACATGGCCAAAAAGGTAGAGGGGATGCCCCGCAACGCCTCGACCCATGCGGCTGGCGTCGTTATCACAGACCAGCCGGTGGACGCCTATGTGCCTCTTGCCAAGAACAACGACGCCATAGTGACCCAGTTTACCATGACGACGCTGGAGGAATTGGGCCTTCTGAAAATGGACTTCCTCGGCCTTCGCAACCTCTCTGTCATTGACAATACGGTCAAGCTGATCCAGCGGAAGCGGCCGGACTTTTCCATGGCGCAAATCTCTGTCAGCGACGCGGCGGTGTACCAAATGATAGCATCCGGCGATACGGAAGGCGTGTTCCAGTTTGAATCGGCGGGCATGAAGAACGTCATTATGCAGCTCAAGCCGGAGCATATGGAGGACTTGATCGCCGTCATTTCCCTGTATCGGCCGGGGCCGATGGATTCGATCCCCCGTTATGTGGAGAACCGCCATCATCCGGAAAAGGTGCGCTACGCCCACCCGCTGCTGGAGCCGATCCTCAACGTGACCTACGGCTGCATTGTGTATCAGGAGCAGGTCATGCAGATCTTCCGCAGCCTGGCGGGGTATTCCCTGGGGCGGGCGGATATTGTGCGCCGCGCCATGTCCAAGAAAAAGGCGGACGTCATGGAGCGGGAGCGGCAGATCTTCATTTATGGCCTGACAAACGAGGACGGCAGCGTGGAGGTGGAGGGCTGCGTGCGGCGGGGCGTCAGGGAGAGCGTGGCGAGGGCGATCTTCCATGAGATGGAGAACTTTGCTTCCTATGCGTTCAACAAATCCCACGCGGCGGCATACGCCATGGTTGCCTACCAGACGGCGTGGCTCAAGCATTATTATCCCCAGCAGTACATGGCGTCCTTGCTGACCAGCGTGCTGGATTCCACCAACAAGGTCGTTTCGTATATCAGCGATTGCGGCCGGATGCACATTCAGGTTCTGCCTCCCCACATCAATGAGAGCGGCAGGCAGTTTTTGCCGGTGGGCGGAGACATCCGTTTTGGTTTGCTGGCTGTGAAAAACCTGGGCCGCGGCTTCATCGACCGCCTGGTGCGGGAGCGGGAGCAAAATGGAAAGTTCACCTCCTTTTACCAGTTTTGCAAGCGGATGTACGCCATCGAGCTCAACCGCCGCGCGCTGGAAAGCCTGATCAAATGCGGGGCGATGGACGGCCTGGAGGAAGGCTATAACCGGCGGCAAATGCTCAGCGCTATTCCGGAGGTACTGGACAGCCTGGAGGCCGACCGCCGCAAAAATGTGGAGGGGCAAATCGGCTTTTTTGACACCATGGAAACGGGGGAGCGGCAGGGCTTTTTCATCGCGCCTATGGCGGAGCTGCCTGCTTCTGAGCGATTGGCGATGGAAAAAGAGGTGGCGGGCCTTTATCTTTCCGGCCACCCTATGGCGGAGTATGCCGCGCTGTATCAGGACAGGAGCGTTACCAAAATCAGTGAGCTGTATGAGGACAGCGGCGACGCCCATCGTCGTGACGGTGATACTGTCAAGCTGGTGGGGATCATCACCGCGATGAAGCGGAAGGTAACAAAAAGCAACGCCACCATGGCATTCCTCACGCTGGAGGATATGTTTGGCGGCATCGAAGTGTTGGTGTTCCCAAATGTACTTGGACAGTACAGCCATCTGATCGCCGAGGGTAGCGTGGTGGCTGTGCGAGGTAAAGTCAGCACCACCGAGGACAAGGACCCGAAAATCATCTGCGACGCGGTTATGCCTGTGACGGAGAAAACCCGTGCGCCGGTCGGCAGTGCGGATCAGCAGACGGCAGCGCCATCACAGAAGCACCGCTCCCGTCCGGGGCTGTACCTTAAGCTGGCGGCAAAGGACAGCCCGACCTACAAAAAAGCCCTGCAATACACCGCGGTTTTTGACGGGACAACACCGCTGTATTTTTATTTTACCGGCAGCAAAAAGCTGGTGCTGGCGCCGGTGGATCTGTGGGTCGATGTAAACGAGCCCCTGCTGCGCGCCTTGCGGGAGCTGCTCGGTGCGGAAAATGTGGCGCTGGTAACAGGGCAATAGCAGCCGTGTGCAGCGCGGGAAAAGGTTGGAAGAGCTGGATGTGAACGCCAGCTTTTTTCTTTATTGCGCCCCCTTAAGGGAGAGGAAAAATTTTCGGAACCTCTTGA
>CAZFHQ010000108.1:0-5040 GCA_964519325.1 uncultured Clostridium sp. | reverse complement strand
TGCTTCCGGCTGGGGATCAGGTAATCCCGCGTGCCCTGCGGGGAGGAGGTGGAGAGGATAGGCGTCTGAATATCGAGGAAGCCCAGCTCGTTCATCTTATCCCGCAGGAAAGAAATGACCTGGGAGCGCAGGATGATGTTGTTGTGGACCTTTGGGTTGCGCAGGTCGAGGAAGCGGTATTTCAGCCGCACGTCCTCCTTGACCTCCTTGGAGGTTTCCACCTCAAAGGGCAGGTTATTGGGGGCTTTGCCCAGCACGGTCAGCTTGTCTGCCATGACCTCCACGGTGCCGGTGGCCAGCTTGGGGTTGACGGTGTCCTCGTCGCGGAGGACCACCTTGCCGCCCGCTGTAACGGCGCACTCCTTGTGGACATTGTGCAGCAGCGCGTCGTCATGGACGACCACCTGCACCACGCCGTACTGGTCCCGCAGGTCGAGGAAGATCACGCCGCCGTGGTCGCGGATGTTCTCCACCCAGCCGGCAACGCGCACCTCTTTTCCAATGTCTCGTTCGCTGACTTCACCGCACAGGTGAGTCCGGTATTCGTTCACACAAAGCATATTTGAAATCCTTTCCTAGATGAGTTATCAGGTATGGCAGCAGGATACGCCTTTACCATTTTAATGCATACACTTATAAAGTATACCATATCTTTACAGAGAATGCACTAGCAAAAAAGAAAAAAATTTGGAAACAGCGGGGGCATATTTTAGCATGGGCGGCGGAAACTAAAGGGAAGAAAGGAGGCAGCGTATGGACCTGCTCAAGCTGATCGGGGCCGCGCTGGCGTCGGCGGCGTCGCTGTTCCTGCTGACCAAGCTCATGGGCAACCGCCAGATGTCCCAGCTCAGCATGTTCGACTACATCAACGGCATCACCATTGGCTCCATTGCCGCCGAGATGGCCACCGAGATCGAGGGCAGCTTCTGGCGGCCGCTGGCGGCCATGGCCGTTTACGGCCTGCTCTCGGTGCTCATCTCTTTTGGCACAGAACATTCCATCCGGCTGCGGCGGCTCCTCAACGGTAAGCCCCTTGTGCTGTATGACAAGGGCAAGCTGTTTGAGAAAAACTTGAAAGCCGCCAGGCTGGACGTCAACGAGTTTTTGACCCAGTGCCGCACCAGCGGCTACTTTGACCTCTCACAGATTGAAACCGCGGTGCTGGAGATCAACGGGTATATCAGCTTTTTGCCATCCGCGCGGGAGCGGCCGGTCACGCCTGGGGACCTGTGTCTCCCTGTGGAGCGGGACGGCCTGGTGGCCAATGTGATCATCGACGGCAAGGTGATGGGGGAGAACCTGAAAAACACCGGCAACAACGAGGCCTGGCTGGAAAAGCAGCTCAAGGCCCGTCATGTGACCGCCGGGGAGGTGCTGCTGGCCACCTGTGACTGCCACAACCGGTTTACCGTGTATCAGCGGCAGCCCAAAGAAAAAAACCGGGACCTGCTCCAATAGCTTTGACAATTGGGCCTCGATCCGCTATACTGGGAAGCACAACGGTATGGGAGGGGTCCGCAGTGCAGCGACGGTTTTATACCAGGCTCAATGAGAAGGTCCGGGATCACCGGGCATTGTGCCGCTGGGTGGTGTTTTTGTGCAGGGCGGCGCCGTGGGCAGTGGTGGCTGCCTTTGGCGTCACGTTTCTCGTTTTGCTTGTTAGCTGGAACCTGAAATGGATCTTCTTTTTGCTGGTGCCGGCGGTGGCAGTGGCGCTGGTCACTCTGCTGCGCGACCTGCTGGACAAACCCCGCCCCTTTGAGCGGTTTGTGTTTACGCCCCTGGTCAGGCACGGCGCGGGCAAATCCTTTCCCAGCAGGCACACAGCCAGCGCGGTGGCCATTGCCATGGCCTGCCTGTATGTCAACGTGTGGTATGGCGTCGGGATGCTGTTCCTTGCGGCTGTCATCGGCGTCACCCGCGTGCTGGCCGGCGTACACCACATTTGGGACGTAGTTGCCGGCGCGGCGATCAGCGTGGCCTGCGCTCTGCCGGGCTATTATCTGCTGGCGCCGCTGCTGGGTTTGTAACAGCCGCCGGCAGTGCTTTCTTGTATTTTCCGCCGGCCTGTGCTATGATGAAAACCATCAGGATGCCGCCCCAAAACTACGCTGACAGAAAAGAGGTCCCGCTTTGAAACGACAACACATGACCGCTGTACCCGCGCGGGCGCTGGCTCTGCTGCTGGCGCTGACGCTGGCGGCCGGCTGTTTGCTTGCCGGCTGCGGCGCAGAGCAACCGACAGGCGCCGATGCCGAAGCGGCGCGGCAGCCCTTCGACGATTTTACCGACGAGCTGTTCCGGGAGGAGTTCTCCGGCAGCACCGTGAATTTGCACCAGCTTGTGGAGGATCCCCAGGCTTACGGCTTTGACGAGGAGCTGGAGGCCACCTGGGGCGAGCTGGATTTTTCTGAGGAGGCGGCCGCGGCGGACAGCGGCGAGCTGCGGGAGAACCTGGCGCAGCTGCGCGGCTATGACTACGACGCCCTGACCGGGGAGCAGCAGCTCACCTATGAGATCCTGGAGTCCTCGCTGGAGGACGCCCTGGAGTGGCAGGGCTATACGCTGTACGACAATCTCCTTGGGGCCAGCGACGGCGTGCAGGCGGAGATCCCGCTGAGCCTGGCCCTGTATGAACTGCGCTGCAAACAGGACGTGGAGGATTACCTTGCCCTGGTGCGGCAGCTGCCGGACTATTTTGACCAGGTGCTGGACTATGCCGCGGCACAGGCCCGGGAGGGGCTGTTCATGGCGGACTTTGCCATTGCGGACACCATAGAACAGTGCCGGGCGCAGATCGCTAACGGGGAGACTTATTATCTCACCGAGATGTTTGAGGAAAAGCTGGCGCAGGCCGATTTCCTCACGGAAGCGGAGCGGGAGGCGTACCGCGCGGAACATCTTGCCGCCATGGAGGAAGCCTTTTTCCCGGCGTATCAATCGCTGATCGACGGCCTGGAGGCGCTCAAGGGCTCCGGCGCAAACGACGGCGGCCTGGCCAATGTGGAACACGGCAGGGAATACTACGCGCTGCTGGTGCGCGATGCCACCGGCTCCGACAAAACTGTGGAGGAGATCAAGGCCATGCTGAAGGCGGCGCTGCGGGACAGCATGAGCGAGATGACGGCCCTGGCTGCCGAGGACCCCGCCCTGTGGGACATCACCGCGCAAAGCGACCTGGATTGGAGCGACCCGGCCACGGCGGAATCGCTGCTGGACGCGGTGGAGGAGCAGCTGGGTACGGCGTTTCCCACGCTGGCGGGCAAGCTGCAATACGAGATCCGTTTTATGCCGGACGCCATGACGGAGAACAACACCGCCGCCGCGTTTTACAGCTACCCCGCCATTGACGGCGCCGGCAGCAATCTCATGTACTTTAACCTCGGCAGCGTGACCGGCGCCGCCTATGACCAGCTCTATTTGTACCATGAAGGGCTGCCGGGACACATGTATCAAATCAATTATTTTTATCAGACGAATCCGTCGCTGGTGCGCCACGCCCTTTCGTTTTTGGGCTACTCGGAGGGCTGGGCTCAATACGCCCAATACTACGGCTGCGTGGCCGCCGGCATGGAGGAAACCGCCGCCCGTATGCTGGAGCTGGACGAGATCTGCAGCTACAGCCTCTATGGCCTGCTGGACATTGGCGTGAACAGCGAGGGCTGGACCAGGGAGCAGGCGTCGTCGTTCCTGGCAGGGTACGGCATTGTGGACCCGGACACGGCGGAGGAGCTTTATAACCTGATGGTGGAAATGCCCGCCGGATATTTGCCCTACGCCGTGGGCTGGCTGGAGATTTTGGAGCTGCGCGCGTCGGCGGAGGAAACGCTGGGCAGCAGCTTTGACCAGAAGGCGTTCCACGCCTTCCTGCTGGACATCGGTCCGGCGCCCTTCGAGATCATCCGGGAGCGGATGGACGCTTGGCTCGCGGAGCAGCGGCAGGGCGCGCCTTTTGACGGGGCGGCCCGGGCGGACGTTTCGCAGGTGGCTGTGTAAATTCGCGGTTTGCGCCGGCGTTTTGTAAAAAACGGGCGAAAACGGTTTACAAACGGAGCCGGATATGTTATGATGATCAGGTAGAGAACAAGATCAATGAAATAGCCCCTTATCAAGAGCGACGGAGGGACCAGGCCCTGTGATGTCCGGCAACCTGCAAGGTGTAAGGTGCCAATTCCTGCGGTTATGCCGACAGATGAGGTTTTCAGCGCTCAGCGGCCTGGCCGGTGGGTGCTTTTTCTTTCTCAATGATAATCCCCTTGGAGGTATGCTGTATGTCAAAATACTTTTTCACATCCGAATCCGTAACCGAAGGCCACCCGGATAAGGTTTGCGATAAAATTTCCGATTCTGTGCTGGACGCGATCCTGGCCCAGGACCCCAACGCCCATGTGGCCTGCGAGGTGACGGCCACCACCGGCATGATCAATGTGATGGGCGAGATCTCCACCGAGTGTTATGTGGACATCGCTTCCATCGCGCGGGAGGCCGTGTGCGAGATCGGCTACGATAACCCGGACTGTTACTTTGACGGCAACACCTGCGGCGTGACCCTTTCCATTGATATGCAGTCGCCGGACATTGCCCAGGGCGTCAACGCCTCTTATGAAACGCAGCACGGCGCCACCGACGCGCTGGATCAGATCGGCGCGGGCGACCAGGGCATGATGTTCGGCTTTGCCTGCGATGAAACGCCGGAGCTGATGCCCCTGGCCATCTCCCTGGCCCACAAACTGGCCAAGCGGTTGGCTGCCGTGCGCAAGGACGGCACCCTGGCCTATCTGCGGCCAGACGGCAAGACCCAGGTCACGGTGGAGTATGACGACGGTGTGCCGACCCGCGTCGATACGATCGTTGTTTCCACCCAGCACACGGAGGACGCATCTCTGGAGCAGATTCGCCGCGACGTGATCGAGCACGTCGTCAAAGCGGTGGTGCCGCAGGACCTGATCGACAGCGACACCAAATATTTCATCAACCCCACCGGCCGGTTCGTCATTGGCGGGCCTGTGCGCGCCACCGGCCTGACCGGCAGGGAGCTCA
>CAZFHQ010000107.1:0-5080 GCA_964519325.1 uncultured Clostridium sp. | reverse complement strand
AACACGCCAATGCTGATGAAAGGAATGAAGATCTTGACAATGAAAAACGCCACGGAAAGGATCGCCTGTATGGTTTCATTAAAAACCACCAAATCCCCCCTCTCTCAAGTATTATTTCTAGTTTACCACAAAACACCACAGTAAAATGGTTACAATTTTTAAATCACCCCAAGATACAGGGATTTTCTGCCAGAATTATGAATCGCCTGCCGCAAACTCCCTGCGTTTCGGGCAAATTTGACAAGATAACGGGTATAAGAAAAACCACACGGGCGTTCCCGTGTGGCTGTTCTCGCGGGTTATTCGCTCTCTGCCGCGTCAGAGGAAGCTTCGCTTTCCTGGGCGGAACTGTCGTCGCTGCCGCTCTCGGAATCCTCCTCAGCGCCGCTGCTCTCGCTGTCCTCGCTGCTGTCCGCAGACTCGCCGGAGGCTTCGGCTTCCGTCTCCTCGTCAGAGGAGGTCAGGCTGTCCGGCTCAAAAATCGCGGCCAGGTTCAGATCCGTTGTCTCAGACGGATTGTAGGTGATGCTGTCGGTGTCAAAATTCTCGCACAGCTCATTCATATATGTGGTGTAATCATCCTGCCGCATATAGATGAGAAGCTGGAAGACGTTTTCCTCTTTGGTGTCCTCGTCCTCGTTGTCCAGCAGCTCGGCAATAGAATCCTCGTTCAGCTCGTTTTTCACCACCAGGATCAGGCAGCCGCTGCTGTCGGTCGCGTCGACGACCTGCGCCTTGCCGTCCTTCATGTCCGCGACCGCGTTGACCAGCTCTTCCGGATAGCTGTCGGCAGACAGCTGGTCGATCCGGGAGTAGATCTCGGTCGCGTCTGTGCTGTCTTCCGCATCCGCGCTGTCATCTTCCGCGGCGCTTTCCGCAGCAGATGCATCGGAAGATTCCTCCGCGCTGTCCGCCGCTTCGCTGTCCGCGTCGGCCGCGTTTTCTTCCTCCACAATCTCCTCCAGGGTCTTGCTGCCTTTGTTGATCGCCTTCGCGTCAGCCGCAAGCTGGGTTTGCAGCTCCTCCAGCTCCTCGTCTGTCAGCGTGGAGGTGGGCTTCACAATATAGTCGATGTCAGAGTAGTAATCGTTGATGTACTCCTCCATTTCCTCCCGTGAAACCTCGAACTCGCCGCCCTCGCCATAAATGGTCCGGAAGATCTTGGAATACTTCGCGCTGTAATCATAGTAAACCTTCTGGTAGTCCTCCTTGCTGATGCCGTAGCTCTCCAGCATCTCCACATAAGAGGCGTAGTCGTCGGACGCCCAATCCTCATCGGCGGAGGCCTCCGCATTATACCGCTCCACATCGCTCAGGGAGAGGTTCAGCTCCGCCATCTTCTCCTCTGTGACAAGATAGGGGACGATAAAATACGTCAGCGCCAGCTCCCGCACATAATCCTCCGCCGGCTCGCCGTCGATCTCCTGTGAAAAGACCGGCTGTGTGTAGTCCTCCACATAATAGGACGCATATTGATAGCCGTAAAGCAGGGCATAACGGTAAACGCCGGAAGACATTTCCGCGGTGTCCGTTTTCAGCGCCCAGGTGCTGCCGCAGCCGCCAAGGGCCGCCGCAGACGCGGCAAGGGTAGCGCAGGCCAGCGCCCCCGCCGTAATTTTCTTCATCACTTTCATTTCCCAAATTACCTCCGTATAGCAATTCTATATTTTGTCCAAAACACCTGCCGCACAAATTATGCAGGTTGCCAAAAATCACTTTCTCATTATACATAGGAAACAAAAACTTGTCTACGATTGTTTCGTGAACGTTTTATGAATTTTATTTTCTTTAGGCCCAAGCATCTTGCGATGCAAAAATCAAAGTGCTATGCTATTGTCAGCACATTACAGAAAGGCGGCGCACACCGGCATGAAAGCAGAAAAAAAGGACAAGAAGAAAAAGGGCAGGAAAAAATCGGCAGCTGCTGAGATGCCGCTCCCACCGGAGCAGCAAGCGCCTGGCGCCCCGCCGCAGGACGGCATGGGGCGGGCGCTGGCGGCAGTGGGCGGAAAATGGAAGATGCCGATCCTGTGGGCGCTGCGGGGCGGCGCGCCCCTGCGCTACAGCGAGGTAAAGCGCCTGGTGCCGGGGATCACCGACGTGATGCTTTCTCAAAGCCTGAAGGCCCTGGTGGAGGACGGGCTTGTTTCGCGCCAGGAGCTGGACGGCGTGCCGCTGCGGGTGCTGTACCGCATGACGGAATCCGGCGCGGCGGCGCTGCCCGCGCTGGAGCTGCTGGCGGCCTGGGGCCAAACCCTGTGAGCGGCCCCAGCCGCCCCTTTTGCAGAAAAGACAGGCAGCGGGAAACAGGAACCGAAAACGAAAACAGGCCGGCAGCCACGCTGTCAGCCTGTTTTTTTGCGGCTGCCGGCGTTACGCCGCGGCAGCCAGCTTTTGGATCGCCTTCTCCTTGGTTTCCACAAAGAAAACGGCCCTGCCCTGATTGTGCGCCTGCAGGAATTCCGTCAGGGTTTGGCAGGCGCAGCCGGCGTAATCGCCATAGATCGCGATCTTCACATTGTAGTTGCTGCATTGCTCCAGCAGCTCGCCGGCCAGGCCGCTGCCCGGCTGGAAGAACTCCTCCGCGATCAGCCGCTTGTCAATGGCAATGCGGTTGGTATTGGCCTCATATTTCGCGGACAGGATCAGCTCCAGCGCGGACTGCACGTCCGCCGCGCATGGATGCCTGCTGGAAAGATGCGCGACCACGGTTTGGTTTTGCGTAATGGTTTCTAGCTTCATAAAATTACCTCCAAGCGATAGGAGGGCGCCGGCCGGACCGGCTCCCTCTGTTAATGATTTACTGTGGAAGTCCCCTGCTCCCGCAGATAGGTGGCTTCCAGGTCAGCAAGATGGAGCTTGACTGCCAGGGGGTACTTGTCAAAGGCGTGGCTGATGGAAAAGCTCCCGCCCCGCACAGCGTCGTCAAAGCCGCCCATATGCCAGCGGATCGCCATAGCCTCCGCCGGCTTGAGCCGCAGGAACCGTTCGATCAGGTAAACGGATTTTTCCCCGTGGCCAAAAGGGAACGCGTCCTCTACCGCATAAAAAGGCTGCTTTTCCCATTGGCCGGTGGCTTCGTTTTTCACATTGCGGGAGGACACCTTATAATACTGCGCCTTGCACACATCGTGGAGCAGCGCGCAGATGGCGCAGCTCTCCGGGTTGTCGGCAGCGCTGTCAAAGTGCTTTTCCATCAGCACATGATACACGTTCAGGCTGTGCCGCACCAGCCCCTGGGGGCAGGCGCAGTGGAACCTGGTGCTGGCCGGCGCCGTGAAAAAGTCGGTGGTCTTGAGCCATGCCAAAAGCTCCGCCGCGCCCTTGCGCGTGACCTGCTCGGTGAAGATGCCTTCAAATTCCTCCTGATACCCCATAACTGGCCCTCCTTTTTTAGACCTTGCGAACCAGTATAGCACATTCCTGCACAAAATGCACGTTAATTTTTTGTGACGTAAAACAGGAGCGGTCGTTTTCAGGCGCGCCCTGCTGAGAGCCTGCGCGAACGGCGGCCCGCCGAAAAACGGAACAACGGCGAAAAAGGATTGAATTGCGATGCCGCAAATGCTATAATAGGATTTGTGACAACGATGTCGAACCGTCGTGCTCCGCGGGTCGGGCGGCGCGCTTGCTTCCGCGCCGGAACCCGGCCGTTTTTTGCGGCGGCAGCCGCGGCTGAACGACCCCGCGAAACCCCATCCCCTTGGCCGCCGTCCGGCGGTTTGCCGGCGCCCAGTGGGGAGCAATCATTACAAGGAAGTGAATCCGTCATGAGAAGTGATAAAATGAAAACAGGCGCAGAGCGCGCGCCGCACCGCTCGCTGCTCCACGCGCTGGGCCTTTCCGAGCTGGAAATGCAGCGGCCGTTTGTCGGCGTTGTCTGCGCCAAGAGCGACTACATCCCCGGCCACAAGCATCTGGGCGAGATCGCCGACGCGGTCAAGGCCGGCATCCGCAACAACGGCGGCGTACCCTTTGAGTTTGAGACTATCGGCGTGTGCGACGGCCTGGCCATGGGCCACCAGGGTATGAAATATTCCCTGGCTTCCCGCGAGCTGATCGCCGACTCCATCGAGGTCATGCTCACCGCCCACCCCCTGGACGCGGTCGTCTTTATTCCAAACTGCGATAAGATCGTGCCGGGCATGATGCTGGCCGCCTGCCGGCTGAATCTGCCCAGCGTCTTTGTCAGCGGCGGCCCGATGATGCCGGGCCGTCACAACGGCGTGCGCTTCGGCCTCTCTGAGATGTTTGAGGCGGTGGGCAGCTACGCCTCCGGCAAAATTGATGAAAACGAGCTGACCGCCCTGGAGAAGTCCGCCTGCCCGACCTGCGGCTCCTGTTCCGGCATGTATACGGCCAACTCCATGAACTGCATCACAGAGGCCATCGGCATGGCGCTGCCGGGCAACGGCAGCATCCCGGCGGTCATGTCCGCCCGGGTGGCCCTGGCAAAGCAGGCCGGCGAGCGCGTGATGGAGCTGCTGGCCCAGGACCTCCGCCCAAAGGACATCCTCACCGAGAAAGCCTTTGAGAACGCCCTGCGCAGCGACATGGCCCTGGGCTGCTCCAGCAACACGGTGCTCCACCTGCTGGCCATCGCCCACGAGGCCGGCGTCAACGTGACGATGGACACCATGGACGCTGTCAGCCGCACCACGCCGCAGCTTTGCAAGCTGAACCCGGCCAGCCAGGTGTTTATCACAGACCTGAACGAGGTGGGCGGCATTCCGGCCGTCATGAAAGAGCTGTCCCGTGCGGGGCTGATCCACGAGGACGCCCTGACGGTTTGCGGCACGGTTGGCGACCGCATCCAGCGCGCGCCGGCAGCGGACGGCGAGGTCATCCGCACCCTTGAGAACCCCTTCCGCAAGGACGGCGGCATCGCGGTGCTCAAGGGCAACATGGCGGTAGACGGCGCGGTAGTCAAACAGGGCGCCGTCGCGCCGGAAATGATGGTACATAGCGGGCCGGCCAAATGTTTCGACTGTGAGGAGGACGCTTCCGCGGCCATTCTCGGCGGCAAGATCCAGGCCGGCGACGTTGTGGTCATCCGCTACGAAGGCCCCCAGGGCGGCCC
>CAZFHQ010000106.1:0-5085 GCA_964519325.1 uncultured Clostridium sp. | reverse complement strand
CTATTGCATAATGGGAACATATTATGATGGTAGGTATTGAGGAATATCAGGGACGCTGCTGAGAGCAGGAACCCCCACGGGACCGCCCGGAAATCAGGAGGAGCGCTATGGAACTGAAACAAACAGAACGACTGATCCAATTGGTATTTGACGGCCAGTTTGGCCTGGAGCGGGAGATGCTGCGGGTCAATGGGCAGGGCTATCTGAGCCAGACGCCCCATCCGTTCCCCGGCAACCGCTGGATCGACCGGGATTTTTGTGAAAGCCAGATCGAGATCGTCACGCCGGTGTGCAATTCTGTGGAGGAGATGTACCGCGCTGTCGCGGCCATTGACCGGGAGGCGAAAAACACGCTGGCCCTGCTGGACCCGCCGGAGTACCTGTGGCCGTTCAGCAACCCTCCCTATGTCGCTTCAGAAAAAAGCATCCCTGTAGCGAAATATGAGGGGGACCTGAAGCACAAGGAGATCTATCGGGAGTACCTGGCGGAAAAGTACGGCAAAATGAAGATGCTGTTCTGCGGCATCCACTTTAATTTTTCTTACTCCGAAGCGCTGATTGACGCGGCGATGGAAGAATGCGGCCAGACCGACAGGACCCGATTGAAAAACGCGCTGTATCTTGGCCTTGCGGAGAAGATCGGCCTGTATAGCTGGCTGTTGGTTTTTCTCACAGCGGCAAGTCCTGTTTATGACAGCTCCTTTGAGGGCAACGGCGTGTGCGGCAAAGACTGCTTTTGCGGCGAGGCTTCGATGCGCAGCGGCGTGGAGGGCTACTGGAACGACTTTGTGCCGATCGTCGATTACAGCGACATGGAACGCTACACCGACAGCGTAGCGCACTATGTGGGGACCGGACAGCTTTATTCCGCGTCTGAGTGGTATTCTCCCGTGCGGGTCAAGCCGCGGGGAGAAAACTCCCTGGAAAACCTGCGGCAGAACGGGGCCAATCACATCGAGCTGCGGATGCTGGACATCAATCCCCTTTCACCGCTGGGGGTCATGCAAGAGGACCTGGAGTTTATCCATCTGTTTTTGGTTTATCTCACCTTCCGCAAGCAGGAGCCGTTTGGGGCCAAGGAGCAGGTGTGCGCTGTGTATAACCACAAGCAGGGCGCGCTGTATCGCGCCGAGAAAGCGGAGATCACCCTGCACGGGCAAACCATGACGGTGCCGGCGGCAGCGCTGCGGTTTTTGGAGGAGATGGAGGGCTTTTTCCGTCAGATCGGCCGCACCGATGTGCTGCCGCGCATTACACGGATGAAGGAGCGGTGCGCGCTGCCGGAGCTGCGGCACGCGTACCGGGTGTATCAAAAATTCCATCGGGATTTCGTCAGGCAGGGCATGGCGCTGGCACGGCGCTATGCCGCCGCGGAAGGTCCTGACGGGAAGGAAGGCGAATTAGTATGTGTGAGCTCTTAGGCTTTTCCGGCGCGGAGCCTTGCGATCTGGCGGGATATATGCGGCAGTTTTCCACCCACTCCTGCGGCCACCCCCACGGCTGGGGCATGGCGTTGGTGGGGGAGTCCGGCTTTGGCGCGGTGAAAGAGCCGGCGCGCGCCGACCGCAGCCCTTTGCTGGAGAGCTTGCTCCAGGGGGAGCTGCGGGCCAGTGTGATGATGGGGCATATCCGCTACGCGACTGTGGGCAACGTCAGCTACACCAACTGCCACCCTTTTGTGCAGACGGACGTCAGCGGGCGGGAGTGGGTGCTGTTCCACAACGGCACGATGTTCCAAAGCGAGCTGACCGCCCCGTACCTGCACCGGCAGATCGGCGACACGGACAGCGAACGGGTGCTGCTTTATCTGATCGACCAGATCAACGCGGCCACAGAGAAAAAGGGGACGCTGAACCACCAGGAGCGGTTCCGCGTGCTGGAGGAGGAGATCGCAAGGCTTTCATCGGGGAATAAGCTGAACCTGCTGATCTATGACGGCAACGCCCTGTTTGTCCACACGAATATGAAGGGAACCCTGTTTCAAAAGCAGCTTCCCCAGGGCATCCTGTTTGCCACAGTCCCGCTTGACCAGCAGGGCTGGCAGGCGGTACCCATGCAGCGGGTGCTTTGCTACAGGGACGGCGTCCTGACCGACGCGGGGGCCAAGCGCTCCAGCGAGTACATTTACAGCCCGGAGGACGAGGCCAGGCTGTATCAGGTGTTCTCATCTCTATAAATGGAAGACCTCCGGCGGACAGCGCTTGCGGTGCAGGCGCCGCGCCGCCTTTTTGCTGCTGCAAAGAAAAAACGTGCATTTCTTTCCGGAATGTAGTATGATATTCTTATTCAACGTGTTGCAGGAAGAAAGGACAGATTAAGATGCGCCTGAATGAATCCCAGCTCTCCGCCTATTTTGCGCGGATCGGCCTTTGTTATGAGGATTACCGGCACCGGCCGCTGCACGGACGGCTGCTGTGGGAACTGAGCATGGCCCATTCCATCACCATCCCCTTTGAGAATCTTGACATTCTGGAAGGGCGGCTTCTCTCGCTGGACAGCGAGGATCTGTATGACAAGATCATCACCCGTCACCGTGGCGGCAACTGCTTTGAGCTCAACGGCCTGTGCGGCGTTTTTCTGCGGTCGCTTGGGTTTGGCGTTTCCGATTATTTTTCCCGGTTTTTCCGAGACGCAGGCGATTCCATCCCCATGCGCCGCCACCGCCTGCTCAAGGTAGAGGCCGAGGACGGCACGTTCCTGTGGGACATCGGTATCGGCCAGCGCTCGCCCCGCTATCCCCTCCGGCTGGTGGAGGGGCTGGTGCAGCGTCAGTGCGGCGAAACGTACCGGTTTGTCAAGGAGCCGTTTTATGGCTGGGTCCTCTATGACTTTTATAAGGGAAACTGGGAGCGGATCCTCTCCTTTACCGAGGAGCCCCAGGCAGATGTGGATTTTGTCACCGCCTGTGTCTGGTGCGAGCTGCACCCTGCCTCTCCCTTTAACAAGCAGAACATGATTTCGATCAAAACGGAGGACGGCAGGAAGAGCCTGGACGGCAATACGTTTAAAATTTTTCAGGGCGAAGCCCTGGTATCCCTGCGGGAACTGAAAGAGGAGGAGGTCCCCGCCTGTTTGCAGGAGCAATTTGGGCTGACCCTATAGCGGGCAAGCCCCTGCTTGGAGGAGATGTATGAATCAGAACAGAAAAACGTTGCTGGCATCATGTTTGGCGGCGCTGCTGCTTTGCGCTGCGCTGGCCGGCTGCGGCAGAAGCACCGAGCAGCACTTTGACGCGGGCGCTGTCTCTGACGTGGTGGCGCCGGACGACAGTGCCGAACTGGCTGAACAGGCAGACAATGCGGCGCCGGGCGAGGTGCTGCGCGTTTTGGAAAGCGGCAGCTCTGTTTACGGCTATCAAAAGCAGTGGGCGGAGCGGTCCAGCCTGATGACGGAGAACGAGGAGAACCTCTATGATCTGGCGGCGGAAAGCGTGTATACCATCGAAACGGAATGTAACAGCAGCGGCTACTACAATATGGGGCGGATCACCATGTGGGACACTGAGCTGACGGAAGCGGAAATCAAGCTCGCCATTACCGCCTTTAAAAACGATCACCCGGAGGTGTTCTGGATTGCCAGCGTATACGGCCGCGCGTATCAGGACGGCAATACCATTGTGCAGCTTTATTCTTATGTGCCGCCCAGCGAGTGCAACGAGATGATTCGCGTCTTAGCGGCAGCGGTCGGCCAGGTCGTACAGACTGTTGGCGAAAACCAATCGGAGTTCAACAGGGAGCTTATCTCCTTCCAGGCCGTTGCCGACGGATGCGTCTATGACACGGCGACGGCAGAGCTGGAGGGGGAGCGGAATTGGGAGTCCTTCACCGCATATGGCGCGCTGGTCAGCGGCTCAGCGGTGTGCGAGGGGTACTCCAGGGCTATGCAGCTGTTGCTGAGCAATTTGGGCATGGAGTGCCGCCTGATTTGCGGCGTCGCCCAGGGAAGCAGCCATATGTGGAATTTGGTGAAGCTGGAGGAGGACTGGTATCATCTGGACGCGACCTGGAACGACCAGCAGGATGTGGTGCTGTACGACTATTTTAATTTGACAGACGAGATGATCGGCGAGGACCACACTGTCTCGCCCCAGCTCACCGCGATGACCGCGGAGGAAATCAGCGCTTATCTGGAAACGGGGGACACCTATAACCTCTCGCTTCCGGAGTGTATCGCGGACAAGGAAAACTATCTGCAAAACTGCGCGATTCCCATTGACAGCTTCAGCGAGGCGGAGGACCGCCGCGTGATCGAATCGTTTCAGGCAGCGGCAAAAAACCAGTCGCCGGCCGTCTATCTGTATATTTCCCCAGACATTGATTTTGATCTGGCGGTCAGCCGGATCCTCAAGGGCAGCGGGCCAAAGCTCTTCACCTATATCGACGGCTCCAATCAGTTGTACGGGATCCCGCAGATCGACCGGGAGCACGCGAGGTATATTTTAAACGAAACGGCGCGGAGCATTACTGTCATCCTGCGCTATCAATAAGGAGGAAGATATGGATCAGATCATTGTAAAGGGGCTGCGTGTGCGGGGCCGCCATGGCGTCACCACGCAGGAGATGACCTTCGGGCAGGAGTTTGAGGTGGATGTCACGCTGGACTGTGATCTGCAAAAGCCCTGCGCCAGCGACAACACAGAGGACGCGATCGACAAGCGCGCGCTGATCCAGCTGATTTCCCGCGTGATAGAAGGGGAGCACTGCGATCTGCCGGAGCATTTGGCCCAGCGGATCGCGGAGAAGGTACTGGAGGAATATCCCTGCGTGACCCGCGCGGAAATTTATTTGCAGCAGCCGCAAGTACCGATCCCTGGCGACTTCGATTTCATAGGGGTAAAAATCGTCCGGTCGTGACATTGCCGCGAAATTTTCTTGCGGAATTCTAAAAAAATATTTTACACTGGAACTACTAAAACGAGGGGCGCTGCCGATAGATTTCTACCAGATGTAGGAACATTTGACTTTAAAGAAAAAAACACCGAAAATTTCCCGTAAAAAACCTGAAAAAAGGTGTTGACAATTGAGAATTGGTGTGCTAAGATAATAAAGCTGTCGCACGAGAGCGAGGAAAAACGCACGGGTGAGG
>CAZFHQ010000105.1:0-5102 GCA_964519325.1 uncultured Clostridium sp. | reverse complement strand
CGCCAGCTTTTCGCTGCCCTGATCTTTTGCAGCCTGCACCAGCCGCTCATATTCCGCCTGGGTCAGCTCCTGTTCCTGGGAGCAGTAGGCCTGCCGCTGGATCTTGAGCTGCTTGACCTTCAGCTCCAGCTGCCCCAGGAACGTAAAAAAGCTGTTGAGCGCCGCCAGCTTGATGTTGACTGTGGCAGGCATATATTCGTCCTTCAGCTTGTCCTTGTAGCGGATCACCGTCTCCTTGGTGATCTCCGCCGCCCCGACCCAGGCAAGAAAGGTAAGCGTTTCCCGTTGATACTGGGCAATGGTGGCGGAGCAGCGCTCAGCAAGTTCCAAATGTTCAAGATAACTACCCATTCTTTGGAGCATGTCTGTTTTCTTCATAAGGTTTCCTCCTCGTTGTATTCTCTGTAAAAGTTCTCTCTACATTATCTCATTTATCGCAACGAAAGGAAACACTTATTGTGTAATTTTTTTCCCAATTTTTATTTTCAGTTCCCGGCAAGCCGTAACAAGGCCCCTTTTTCCACGGGGCCGTCCGTTTCTGCCAAGGAGAAGAACCGGTAAAACGTGATGCCGCCCAGCCGATGATTCCTTAAAAGAAAATAGCAGGACCCTGCGCTGTGCCGGTTAAGCACACAGCGCTTTCCTGCTATCATAACAATCGGTAACACGCGGGCGGGCCGCTATGGTACGCATGGGGAATTTTTTGTAACGGCGGAGGTGGCCGCAGATGAAAAGCAAACCAAATACACTGCGGAAATGGCTGACCATTGCCGGAATTGTACTGTTCTCCGCGATCTTTCTCTACGCAGGGTATCATCTTGTCTCCTACTGGTATGCCCAGCGGGAAAGCCGTCAGCTGGTAGAGGGGCTGATGGAAACAGCGGTTACCGCCGAAGCAAAATCAGATCAGGCGCCGATCTCCGTCGATTTCCAGGCGCTTTGGCAGGAAAATCAAGACGTCGTCGCCTGGATCTACTCCGAAAATACGCCGATCCACTATCCTGTTGTGCAAAGCCAGGACAACAGCTACTATCTCAAACGGCTCCTGGACGGGAGTGCCAACGCAAACGGCACGATTTTTTTAGATTGCCGGTGCAGCGCCGATTTTCACGATTTCAATTCCATTCTTTACGGCCACCATATGAAATCCGGTGAAATGTTCGGGACGCTCCCCAACTACAAGGACCAGGCATACTACGACGAGCACCCGATTTTGTATCTGCTGACGCCGGACCAAAATTATAAAGTGGAACTGGTGGCGGGATATGTAACGCCGTCCGATTCTGATACCTATACCGCGCCGCAAACCGCGGAGGAGAAACGGGAGTTTCTGGCAACCGCTGCGCAGGCCTCTACCTTTACCTCCGGTGTAACGGCAAAGGAAACAGACCGGTTCATCACGCTTTCCACCTGCTCTTATGAGTACAACAATGCCCGCTATGTGGTGGTAGGGAAGCTGACGGAAATAGAATGACACGCCCTTGCCCACACGATGAAACACGCGCTTTGGGAGCCAGGACACGCTCCGCTTGACAAAGCAGGCAGAAAACGACAACGAGCGGTCATCCGCAGAAAAAGACGGCGCAGCCCTCCGGAAAAAGAGCTGCGCCGTCTTTTTTTATCTGTGTCAGCGTAAGATTACTTACGGATCCCCAGTCTTGCAATAATGGAACGATAGCGCTCGATATCCACCTTCATCAGGTAGTTGAGCAGGTTCCTTCTCTGGCCGACCATCTTCAGCAGGCCGCGGCGGGAGTGGTGATCCTTCTTGTTCACCTTCAGGTGCTCAGTCAGGTCAGCGATCCGCTTTGTCAGGATCGCGATCTGAACCTCTGGGGAACCTGTGTCGCCCTCGTGGGTGGCATATTCTTGGATAATCTTCGCTTTTTCTTCTTTCAACAGCATGATAAAACACCTCTTTTTTAAATTCGCCGCCAATCACAGCCGCAAGGTCGGTGCATCCCACAAAGGGCAGACGCCATGCGCCGAGAAAGGGGCGTTACGCATAGAATTATAGCACAAAACCACCGTAAAGTAAATAGGGAAATTTCATTTTCCGCCATTCTTCCGGACTTTGGCGTCCTGCGGCAAGGCGGCGTTTTGCCGCTTCCGGTGCATCAGCTGATCCATGCGATGCGGCAGGTCAAAATACTCCAGGACATTCATCGCAAACACAATGGCCACGCCGACCAGCAGCAGCAGAATACGCATCTCCAGGGCCACGTCGCCGCCATAAAACACCGAGGCGCCGTTGAGGGAGAAAATGGCAATGACCATCTGCTGCGCACGGTAGTCGGTGAGGAACAGGTAAAGGTACAGCAGCCCCGCCAAACACCAGATGTGGAGGAATTCCGGTATGACGTACTGGAACAAAACCAGGAACGCCACGCCGCCCAAAAGGGTGCCGATCATCCGGTGAAGCGCCCGCTTGCGGGTATCCTGCACAAAAGGCATGGACAGGGACAACACCGGCATACCCATCCACGCCGCGTATTGCAGGTGGAAGATGTCCCCGATGAGCATGGTGAGCATAAGCCCGCCGGCCAGGCGAATGGCGAACCGGTTCCGGGTGGAGGTCAGGTGGGTGTGCCGGATCACCTGGACAATGGTCCGCTGGCGCTTTTCCTTGCGGTGGAAAAAGACATAAACGCCGGCCACCACAACGGCGCCCACCATGAGGGCGATGAACCGCATCCAAAAAGAATAGACAGAGGTGGTCGGGGCGCTCTCGGCAAAGACGTAAGCGGCCAGGAAATTATACTCTGTCTTTTGCAGCACGTTCTGCCCTGTGAGCAGTGTGATGAGGTACAGACAGATAAAGTTAACCGGGATCGCCAGGAAGAGGTTCAAGCCGCTGATGAGCGGGCCGAAGGCGATGAGCAGGTAACAGAACACAATGGCCGCCATCGCCTGGGGCGCCTTGATGCCCAGCACCGCCTTGCGCATGGTGAGGGAACAGGTGGCCAGCGTTGCGGCGATCAGCACATTCTCCTGGCCAAAGAGAACCATAAAAAGGGCGCAGAAGCCCACAATGTACCCAACGATCAACAGGTTGACGATGATTTTTTTCAGTGTTAACAGGCGCCTTTTATTTGGCGGCAGCGCGGCGGGGTTGATAGCGCCCACTTCCGCGTTAAAATCGCCAAAAGAAAAGTCCATGCGTTTCTCCTTCTTTCTATACTCTGGTGAATTTTTCCGCTTTGCCCAGCGTTGTTGCTTTGCTGCAAAACGAATTAGCTTTCCTTACCGTACCATATTTTGCAGAGGGAATCAACCAACAAATTGTGAATTTTATAACGAGGGAATCCGCGATTGTGATTTTTTCTACTTTTCCTCTTTTATTTCGTCATGTTTTATGGTATTATGAACATAAGAGTTTTTCGTGCGGACAATTTGGTTTGAAAGCGTGAAGTACCATGTTCCCATTTCATTTTTTTGATTTTGACTTTGAGTTCCAATTTGATCTGGAACATTTTCAGGCCGATACCCAGGCCCTGGCCCCTTCTGCTATGCCGCAGAACAAAAAGCGCAGCCGGATCCTGATCCACATTGTGACCAACCTGGGGATCATCGTCTTTTTGCTTGGGTTTATCATCTTATACACCAGCGTGTTCGGCACCAAAAATGCCGTGGGCGCCATCAGTGTTGCCACCTCTATGCTGATGTTCACACAGCTGGATATGGGCATTAAAACGAGCCGCGCGCCCTTCGCCATTATCCTGCTGTTTCTGTTTTCCGCCTTTGCCTCCCATTGCGGCGTGTGGAACCCGTTCCTCGGCATCGCGGTCAACTTTATCTCGATCTTCATCATCGTTATCCTGTCCTGCCAGTCGGTCACCTCCAAGGTCTACCTGCCCTTTGTGGTGTGCTATATCTTCAACCAGGGCAATCCGGTGGAGGGCCGCGACTTTTACCTGCGCATCCTTGGGCTGCTGATCGGCAGCAGCATGGTCGCCGTCGTCTATGTGATCTTCCACCGGAAAAAACGGTATACCCGCGGGTTCCTCTCGTTAATTAAAGAGACCCACCCCACCGCCCTGCGCACGCGGTTTGCCCTGCGGCTGGCTTTCGCGCTCACGCTGGGGATGTTCATCGGCGATCTGTTCGACCTGCCCCGCACCGCATGGCTTGGCATGACGATCAACTCGCTGGTCCTCCCCTTTGTGCATGAAACAAGGGCCAGGTTCCCACACCGTATTCTGGCGCAGCTCAGCGGCGCGGTGATCTTTTATGTCGTGTTCGTCCTGCTGCTGCCGCAGGAATGGTACATACTGGGCATCTTTTTCACCAGCTACTTTTACATGTTCTTCAGCAACTACCATTTGCAGCAGATTTTTGTCAGTATCAACGCCATGGTCGGCGCGCTCTCTGTCGCTGAGCCGTTCCAGGTCATTGTCATGCGGATCGAGTTTGTGCTGATCGGCGCCGCAATCGTCGCGCTGACCAATCTGATCGCCATTTACGTCAAGCCGATCGACCGGCTGAAACACGGCAAAGAGCGAATGCGGATCCGACGCGCTGTGCAGCACAACGCCCAGATCCCACACCATATGACCCACAAGGAATAAACAAGGAATAAAAAGAAAACCCGCTGCGGAATGTCCGATCCCCAGCGGGTTTTTTGCGCGTTTTTTTAAGTGACGACCAGCCGATACATAGCCTCCAGGCAGATTTCCGCATGGCGCATAAACCGCTCGATCTCAATGTGCTCGCCGCATTGATGCATCCGGCGGTCCGGCTCGTCGGGGAACACCGGCCCAAACGCCACGCAATGCCCCGGAATACACCTTGCGTAGGAGCCGCCGCCGGTGGAATACAGCAGCGCTGCTTCTCCCGTGGCAGCGGCATAAGCGCTGCGCAGGATCGACACCAGCGGGGAATCCTCTGCGGCATACAGCGGCGGCAAATGGTCCAGCGTTTGATACGCGACGCCAGACGCGGCGGCACACCGCGCGATCTTCTGGATCATCGCCGCGCCGTCAGTGGTCACCGGATAGCGGACGTCCACGCCGGCCTTTGCCGTCCGGGTATCAATTTGGAGCACGCCCACATTCAGCGTGAGCGCCCCCGACGGTTCATCCGCCTGCTGAATCCCCAAGCTG
>CAZFHQ010000104.1:0-5112 GCA_964519325.1 uncultured Clostridium sp. | reverse complement strand
AACGGACCACGGCTCCCCCGCGTGGCCAACGAGTTACCGTGCGCACTTGCGGACAGCAGTGCGGCTATGTTTCTGACCGACATATCTCAAATTGATTTTTGCAGGCTCGCATGCGCCGGCATCCATGATGATGCCGTTTTTTGCTTTCTTTATTTTTCTTTAAGAGAAAACGAACAGAGCGTGACCATTTCTTGAATAAAGCATTAATTTTTTCATTTCACGGTTGCATAAATAATTTCTGAATAGTATACTGATAGATAAGATCGGAAAATGCATGAAAACCATACCTTTTGTTGGTGAAGGAGGGGATAAGTGTGCAGCAGAAACTGGGGCTGAAGGGCAGTGAAATATCGTTAGTTTGTCCCGCTGAGATGAATGGCGCCTGGGAGGCTGCCGTGGCATCTGCCGCACAGGAGCTGTCTGCAATTTTTGGCGATTTGGTGACGGACATCCAGGAAGTGGGCAGCGGCGCGATCCACAATCCGTCAGTCACAATTTTTTGCAAGCCGATCATTGATCTGGCCGTGGCGGTGCGCTCGATCCCGCAGGCGCGGGAACTGCTGCCTGCAATGCGCGCTGCCGGCTATATCCACCGTTTTAAGCGTGACAACGAAAACAGGCTTTTTTTCATTAAGCGGACGCCGGACGGGGAACATACGCACCACATTTATGTGCTGCGGTCTGGCTGTGAGCTTTGGAACGATCTGATCCATTTTCGGGATTATCTTTCCCTCAATACGGAAAAGCTGAAAAAGTACATCGCGATCAAACAGGATCTTGCCAACAAGTATCCCCAGGATCGAAATTTATATAATAGGAGTAGGGCGAAATTTATGCATAATGTAGCGACGGAATCCCATGAATATTTTACGTTAGATCAGGAAGTTACCATTACGGTGACGGAGCCGATCGACGAAGGCAACCCCATCAATATTGGATATGATACCGCGAAATTTGAGGCTTCCGGCAAAAAGGTGTTGGCCTATATTGTCGGGGAGGATCATCCGGTGCAGACGTTTACTGGCCGTGTTGCCGCCACAGTCCATGCGCCAAAGAGTGAGGAGCGCCTTGTGGTTGTGCCAAAGGGCCGCATCATGTATGAGCCGGAGATCGAGCATACGCTCAGGCTGCAGGCTGCCGACCCGTCAGTGACCTATAGCTGCAGCCACGAGAAATCCTGCGGCGCTGTGCTGTATACCAAGGTGGACGGTGAGCGGCGTTATCTGCTGATTAAAAACCGTTCTCTCCACGCCGGCTTCCCCAAGGGCCATGTGGAGTATGGCGAGAGCGAGATGGAAACGGTACGGCGCGAGATCCTGGAAGAAACTGGGCTGGATGTCGAGGTCGTGGACGGTTTCCGCCATTCCTACGATTATAAGGTCCGGTTCTTTATCAACAAAACGGCCGTTTACTTCCTGGCTTATTTTGGCGACCAGACCATTGTGCCGCAGGAGGGTGAGGTGCTGGATTACTGGATCGTACCCTTGGAGGAAGGCCTGGAGCATCTGGGCTTTGAGCAGGACCGCAAAATCCTGCGGGACGCTGATGAATATCTGGACAGCCTTGGGTATTGATTTTTCACTATTTTGGTGTGCGCAAGCCACACCTTTTTTCTTTTGGAGGGCAAACTGTATGAAACGAAAACTGGTTTGCTTGCTGGTATTGGGGTATCTTTTTCTGCTGGCAGGCTGTGGGGCTCAGACGCAGGAAGGGGAAGCGACGTCTTTTGTGGAACAGGATGCGTCTGCGCTGCTGGGGGAGTACACGATTTCCCCCAACGAAGCGTATGTGGAATCGGAGCAGGATCGCGTTTGGTATACGATCCAAGTCTATCAGACGGATGACGACGGGATTTTGGTTGATGCCACGTCCAATTCCGCCTTTTTCACACCGACACAGTACATCGTGAACACCGACACAGCTCTGACAGAATCGGATGTACAAGTGACGTGGACGACGCTGATGGGTTCGGAAACCGGAACGGAGAACGACCAGCTGGCGGTTGCCCACATTCGATTGCTGTCGGACGGTGACACGATCAGCGAGCGGACTGTCAATTTTGCCTCCGGCGCGACACAGATCGCTGCCGAGACGATCGGAGAAAAGCAAGCGTAGCGCAAGATGGCCTTCCCGCAGTTTGAGGCGTGCGGGAGGGCTTTTTTGTCGTATCGGCTCTTTTTTCCGGTGCTGGATTGTGGTACAATAGAACAGGAAATTGCTGAAAACGGAGGATTTTGTGCATGGAGACACGATCAAGTGTGCAGAAAACAAAATTGAAGCTGCTGTATCTGCTGCGGATCCTGCGCGGCGAAACCGACGAGGAACACCCGCTGCCCGCCGCCGCGCTGTGCGAGCGGCTCCAGGCGCAGGGGATCACCTGCGAGCGTAAATCCATCTATCGGGACATCCAGGCGCTCAATGCCTTTGGCTACGAGGTTCTGTCGGCCCGCACGCCGCGCCAGGGCTATTTTTTGGCCAGCCGAGAGCTGGAGCCGCCAGAGGTGCGGCTGCTGCTGGACGCGGTCGCCACAGCGCCATTTATCACAGAAAAAAAGACGAACGAGCTGGCGGAAAAGCTCGGCGCCTTTTTGAGCGAGAACCAGCGGGCCGCGGTCATGGAGCAGATTTGGATGCGGAATGAGTCGGAACGGGTCAAGTTTGACAACGAAGAAGTTTACTACACCATTGACGCGATCCACCGCGCCATCGCGGCGGGCAAGCGGATCTCCTTTACTTATTACCACAAGCGGATTGAGAACGGCAGGGTCACGCTGGATACGGGGCGTGCCTTCTGCGTCAGCCCGTATGCCATGGTCTGGAATGAGGATAAATATTATCTCGTCGGCAACTACGACAAATACGACGACCTGAGCAATTACCGCATCGACCGGATGAAGCACGTCTCAGTGCTGGAGGAGGACGCGCGCCCCCTGCAGCAGGTATGTCCTCACCAGCAGTGGCTGGATACGGCGGACTACCTGAAAACTTCCTTTTTTATGTATGGCGGCCAGGAGGAACAGATGGTACGGTTTTCCTGCGAGGAAGGGCTGCTGGAAGCCATGGTGGATAAATTTGGCGAGCTGCGCATCCTGGAGCAGCGGGACGGCCGCTTTGTGTTTGAGACACCGGTGCGGTGCAGCGACGGCTTTTACAACTGGGTGCTCCGCTGGGGCGGGCGCGCGGTAGTCACCGCGCCGGAGCCAGTGCGCGCGGAGATCGGCAAAAAAATAAAAGCCCTTGCAGGCTCTTACGACGTCTGTCTCTCAGGAGAAGAACATATGCTCCACAAAGATCTTGACGCCAATGGCGATTAGGACAAGGCCGCCGAAAACCTCTGCCTTGGTGGAGAACAGCCCGCCAAACTTTTTGCCAAGCCAGCAGGCGGGCAGGCAGATGCAAAAGGTGGTGGCGCCAATGATGCCGATGGCCAGCAGCATCAGCGGGAAGGTGGAAGCGCCCACCGCCGTGGGCAGGATGATGCCGGTGGCCAAAGCGTCGATGCTGGTGGCAATGGCCAGCAGCAGCAAGGTGCGCAGCTTAATGTCGTCCCGACATTCCGTTTGCTCCTCCTTGTGGCGGATCGCTTCCCAAATCATTTTTCCGCCGAGAAAGCCCAGCAGGATCAGCGCGATCCAGTGATCAATACTGGTGATGATGGCTTCGCCGGCCCGCCCGATACACCAGCCGAGAAAGGGCATCAGCGCCTGAAACAGGCCGAAGGCGCCCGCCAGCTTCAGGGCAAAGGCGGGGCGCAGCTTTTTGCACGCGGCGCCGTTGGCAATGGAAACGGCAAAGGCGTCCATCGAAAGCCCGACGGCGATCCCCAGCAGAGAGATAAAATCCATAAAAGCACCTCCAGAAACATAGCACAACAGTACGGCCATGCATGTTATTATGACATAAACGGCGCAAAAGCGCAAGCGGCAGCGCCGCTCCCCTGACAGGAAATTCCGCGGGAAGCCAGGCGGGGGATTGCGGTTTGCGGGAAAAACTGATACAATACTTGAAAACAAGCTGTAATATTTGAGAGAGAAGGACCATTATGATTGCTTTAATTGATTACGGTGCTGGCAATCTCCAAAGCGTGATCAAGGCTCTGGAGTATATCGGCTGCACGGAAATTTGCGTTACCAGCGATAAAACGGTGCTGGAGCAGGCGGACGCGGCCATCCTGCCGGGCGTCGGCTCCTTTGGCCACGCGATGGAGTGCCTCAACCGGTCTGGCTTGACCGAACCGGTCAAAGCGTTTATTGCCAGCGGCAAGCCATTCCTCGGCATTTGCCTTGGCTTGCAGATGCTGTTTGAAGAAAGCGAGGAAAGCCCCGGCGTGCCTGGTCTTGGTGTGCTCAAGGGCAAGATCTGCCTGATCCCCCGCGAATATGGGGTGGATCTGAAGATCCCGCACATTGGCTGGAACTCCCTGGACATCAAAAAGCCAGGCGGCATCTTCCAGGGGATCCCGGACGGCGCTTACGTTTACTTTGTCCACTCCTATTATTTAAAAGCGGAGGATCGGGATGTTGTCTCCTCCCAAACAAAGTATGGCGTGCTGATTGACGCTTCGGTGCAGCAGGGCAACCTGTTCGCTACCCAGTTCCATCCGGAAAAGAGCGGCGATGTAGGCATCCAGATGCTGCGGAACTTTGTATCGCTGATTCATAAATAAGAGGGAGGAGAAACGGTTATGCATGCAAAACGAATTATTCCATGCCTGGACGTGAACAATGGCCGCGTCGTCAAAGGGACCAGCTTTGTGAATTTGCGGGACGCCGGAGACCCGGTAGAAGCGGCGATCGCCTACAATGAACAGCGCGCCGACGAGCTGGTGCTGCTGGACATTACCGCGACCGCTGAGGGCCGCGACACGATTGTCCATGTGGTCAGCGAGGTGGCCAAGCATATCTTTATCCCGTTCACAGTGGGCGGCGGCATCCGCACGGTAGATGATTTTAACGTGATGCTCCGTGCCGGTGCGGATAAAGTCTCAGTCAACTCGGCGGCATTCCGTAACCCGCAGCTGATTACGGAGGCGGCGGAGCGGTTTGGCAGCCAGTGCGTTGTCTGCGCCATTGACGCCAAGCGGCGAACGGAGGGCGGCTGGACCGTCTATCT
>CAZFHQ010000103.1:0-5137 GCA_964519325.1 uncultured Clostridium sp. | reverse complement strand
ACCTTGGCGCGGCGGCGGACGGCCATACCCACAGCCTGACATCGCTGGAGGGAACAGTCCCCGTGGCACAGGGCGGCACCGGCGCGGCAACCGCAGAGGAGGCTCTGACGAACCTTGGCGCTGCGGCGGACGGCCATACCCACAGCGCGTCCAACATTACCTCTGGAACGCTGCCAATTGCCCGCGGCGGCACCGGCGCGACTACGGTGGCATTGGCCCGGTATATGCTGGGGCTGGGCAACACCAACGGCGCGGTTCCCGTTGCCAACGGCGGCACCGGCGCCGCGACTGCTGCAAAAGCCCTGACCAACCTTGGCGCTGCCGCGGCTAGCCACACCCACACGTTGGCGGACATTGTTGACGCCGCCTCCACTGCCTCGGCAGCGGCGTACAGCCTGGACAGCGCCGGGAGCGGCGCCGGCAGCTGGCAAACGCTGGCCCTGGCGGACGCCGTCACCGCGGGAGAAGCGTTTGCCCTTGCGGAAAGCGGGCAGGGATTCCTTACCGGCAGCGCATCGTTTTCCGTTTCGGGTCAGCCGGTTTTGCTGGCTGCCCTGCCGGAGGACCTCTGCCCGGCGGATGGCGTCACAGCCATTGCGGCGGCGGACGGCCCATATCTTACGCAGATCGGCGTCTCGGCTGACGGGGAGCTGACCTGCAACTGGGTGTATGACCTCGCGGCAGGCAAGCTGGCGGACAGCGGCGCCATAACGGGCGTGCGGCTGGAGCTTCACTATCGGACGGCATAATCGCGAATCAAAAAGCAGGCTGTGATCAGGGAATGGTCACAGCCTGTTTTTCGTTGGCGGCTCATTGCTTGCAGTGCTCCTCCAGAATGTTCCGCAGCGCGGAAATACTGCTGGAATGGGCATGGACGATCGGGATCTGGTTCCGCTTGGCCTCGCTGGATGCGCAAATTACCATTTTGTGGGCCACGGTGCCGGTGAACAGGATCATCAGATCCGGTACCCCCAGCTTCTTTTTGATGGTGCGGTCCATCTGGGTGAACACCTTCGCGCGGCATCCGTAGTCCTTGCACACATCCTTGTATTGACACACCATGCGGTCATTGCCGCCAACAATTACAACGCTCATACATACCTCCTGGGTTAGTTCGTGCTAACTATAAGCTGAAAGGAAAGGGAGCTTCGGCTCCCAAGTGATTGACATTTTGGTTAGGCAAAGCTAACCCTACTGATTTTTATTCTAACGTTCCTGGCGGGATTTGTCAAGGGGATTTCCGAAATTTTATGAAAATTTACATTTACAAAATTGCAATTGCCTGTGTCCTGTGGTATAATAAAAAAAATTGACTTGGAGGGAAAAATTATGTTAGATCAAAAAGTAGCTGAATTGCTGAACGACCAAATCAATAAAGAGCTGTACTCCGCGTACCTCTACCTGGACATTGCCAATTATTACATCAATGAGGGCCTGAGCGGCTATGGCAACTGGTACACCATCCAGGCCAAAGAGGAGCAGGACCACGCGATTTTGTTCATGAACTATCTGCAAAACAACGGCCATGCCATCAAGCTCGGCGCCATTGAAGCGCCAAACTGCGCGTTCTCTGATTTCAGAGAGCCAATGGTCAAGGCGTTCCAGCATGAGAAGTATGTGACAAGCCTGATCAACAACATTTATGACGCGGCCTATGCGGTCAAGGATTTCCGCACCATGCAGTTCCTTGACTGGTTCGTCAAAGAGCAGGGCGAGGAGGAACAAAACTCTGAGGATCAAATCAAAAAGTATGACCTGTTTGGTTCCGATCCAAAGGCGCTCTATATGCTGGACAGCGAGCTGGCCGGCAGAACCTATTCTGCGCCCAGCCTGACCCTGTAAGCGGAAAGGCCATCCATTCTCCGGCGATGTTCGCCGGGGAATTTTTTATAGAACCAGAAATGGAGGGATACACTGTGAATACGATGGAGACGATCCTTTTCAGACAAAGCTGCAGAGATTACACCGGAGAGCAGATCCCGGAGGAAGCGCTGCGCACCATCCTGACCGCTGCCAACGCCGCGCCGGTGGGGATGAAAACCTACGACGCGCTGCATCTGAGCGTGATTCAAAACAAGGCGGTGCTGGACCAGATGGAAGCGGCGGTTCTGGCCGCGCGGCCGGACATGCCCCACAAGCACCCGCTCTATCACGCGCCAACCTGTATCCTCGTCAGCACAAAGCAGGCTGAGCCGATGGTCGCGGCAATGCACGCCCAAAGCGCCGCCTGCGTGGTGGAGAATATGCTGCTGGCCGCCACCGAGCTGGGCCTGGGTTCCACCTATATTATGGGCGCGCCCCTGGTCATGATGCAAAACGCGGCACTGTGCCAGGCGGCCGGCGTGCCGGAGGGCTTTGCCCCAGTGGCGATGGCCGCGGTGGGGTATTCCGCTGTGCCAATGGAAAAGAAAGAGCCAAAGCTGGATCAATTTGCCTGCACCAGGGTTTGATTTTACGGCCAAAGAAAAAGCGGCCCCTGTGGGGGCCGTTTTTTTCTTGCCCGCAGGCTATAAAAACATGCGCGCAGAAAAACAGCCTTGCCGGCGGGCAAGGCTGCTTGTTGTGTATCTGAAAATCAATCGCTGCTGAATGGAAGCAGTGCGATGTGGCGCGCGCGCTTGATTGCCACTGTCAGCTCACGCTGGTGACGCGCGCAGGTGCCGGTCACTCTGCGAGGGAGAATCTTAGCTCTCTCGGAGATGAAGCGGCGGAGCTTGGCCACATCCTTGTAGTCGATGGTTTCCACTTTATCGACGCAGAAGCTGCAAACCTTTTTGCGGCCCTTACGGCCGCCGCGGCGCTCGTTTCTTTCTGGTCTTTCGTTTCTCTCTGCCATGGTGCGTTCCTCCTTTTCTCATCATTCAGTTCCGTGCCAACAGCTTAGAACGGCAGGTCGTCGTCGGTGATGATCTCCTCAAAGTCGCCGGTGTTGCCGCTGGTGTAAGCGGGAGCCGGGGCGGCGGGGGATTCCTGACGGGACTGCTCGCCGTAGTTGTTGTAATTGTTGAAGCTGGTACTGCCGCCGGGATTATTGTCGCGCTTGGAATCGGCAAAGTGGACGTTGTCCGCCACAATTTCAAACGCCTTGCGCTTGACCCCCTGGCTGTCTGTATAGCTGCGGGTCTGGATAGAGCCCTGCACCGCGATCATCTGGCCCTTGCGGAAGTATTTGCACACAAACTCCGCGGTGCTGCGCCATGCGACGATGTCGATGAAATCGGCCTGCCGCTCGGCGCCGGCCTTGACGTAGGAACGTTCTACCGCAATGGTAAAGCTGGTGACAGCGATATCATTTGGTGTGTGGCGCAGTTCAGGGTCTGCCACAAGTCTACCCATCAAAACAGCAATATTCAGCATTTGGGATCACTCACTTTCAAATCGGCTCAGGCTTCAGTTGCTTCAGCGGCTGGTTCCACCTGCTTTGCAGGCTTCTTTGCCTTTGCGGGCTTCTCTTCTTTTTTGATGATGAGAGAACGGAGAACGCCGTCTGTGATCTTATAGATTCTGTCCAGCTCCGCTGTAAAATCAGCGGGCGCCTTGAAATCTATGAGAACATAGTAGCCCTCCGGCTGCTTCTGAATCGGGTAAGCCAGCTTGCGCTTGCCCCACTCATCAACACCCTCGACAGTGCCGTTGGCAGCGATCAGGTCCTTGAACTTTGTCACCAGACCCGCAATGCCCTCCTCGCCCAGGTTCATGGAAAGGATCATCACTGTCTCATAAGAATGTGTAAGATTTGGCATGGTTTTGCACCTCCTTTTGGACTTCAGGCCCCGACATTGGCCGGAGCAAGGATTCTCGTGCCGTTACAATCAGACAGCACAATACAATAAATTATATCGGATGCGGCAGCCAATGTCAAGCGGTTTTTATAAGGTTTCCGCTAATTTTTTCAGGTATTCCCGGAACTGGGCGCCAATGGCCGGGTGGGCCAGCCCCACCTCTACCGTTGCCTCCAAAATGCCCAGCTTGTTGCCCATGTCATACCGCTTGCCGGTAAATTCCACAGCGGTCATGCCCGCGGTTTGGGCCAGCACGCGCATGGCGTCGGTCAGCTGGATCTCGCCGCCGGCCCCCGGCGGTGTTTGCGCCAGGATGTCAAAGATTTCCGGCGGCAGCACGCACCGCCCCAAAATCGAGTAGAGGGAGAGGACCTGGTCCGGCGCGGGCTTTTCGACCATGTCGGTACAGGCAAACAGGTTGTCCCGGATGGGCGACACCTTGAGGGAGCTGTAACGGGTGATGGCCTCCGGCGAAACCTGCTTGATGCCCAGCACGCCCTTGCCGAACTCCTCATAGGCGCGGATGAGCTGGCCGCAGGCCGGGTCGTCCCCAATGATGACGTCGTCGCCGTACAGCACCGCGAAGGGCTCGCTGCCGACGAAGGAGCGGGCGCAGCTGACGGCATGGCCCAGGCCCCGTGTCTCCCGTTGGCGCAAAAAGTAAATGTTCGCCAATTGGGAGAGGCCGATGACCTCCTGCAAAAGATGGTCTTTATCGCCGGATTCCATCAGCTTCAGCTCCAGCTCCGGCACCCGGTCAAAGTGGTCCTCGATCAGGTCCTTGCCGCGGTTGGTGATAATTAAAATATCGGTAATGCCGGAGTTGACGGCCTCCTCCACAATGTACTGGATGGCGGGCTTGTCCACAATCGGCAGCATTTCCTTTGGCATGGCTTTGGTGGCCGGCAGCACCCTGGTGCCAAGGCCAGCGGCCGGAATGACCGCTTTCGTAACTTTTTGCATATAAAATCTCCTATCTGAACCGGCGGCGGCGCCGGGGCCGTGGCCCCATCCTGCTTGCGCCGCGCCGCTGGTTCCACTGGCCGCTCCCCTTGCCGCTAGAGCAGGGATGGCAGCAGGTTGTTGGCAATCAGATAAAGCATCGCGCCGGCGAAGGCGGCCATGGTGTTGACGCCGCCCCATCTCTGGTAGGCTGTTTCCTCGTCTGCCGGCGTGGGGCTTTTTTCCCGCACGTCTGTTACAACCTGGACGCAGTGGTTCAGGTACCAGCGGTTGGCCTTAATGCCCAAAAAGATATTCATAGCGAGCTGCAGCGCGGAGAACAGCAGGGGCAGGAAAAACAGGCACATGGAGCCGATGGGCAGCTGCTGCACGGCAGAGACGAAGTTGTTCAG
>CAZFHQ010000102.1:0-5151 GCA_964519325.1 uncultured Clostridium sp. | reverse complement strand
GCTTCTACCGCGTCAATGGCGGTTTTGTCGTCTCGGATCATCCCCCGCACGGTGGAGCCGATGTGCATCACATGGGAATACCGCTGGATCTCCATATAGCGCTCCACCTCTACCGTGCCAAATTTACTGATTTTGCCCAGGTCATTTCGGCCCAGATCCACCAGCATATTATGCTCGGAGAGCTCCTTTGGGTCGGCAAGCAGCTCCTTTTCCAGCTGCAAGTCCTCCTGTTCCGTTTTGCCGCGGGGCCGCGTGCCTGCCAGCGGGAAGGTATACAGGGTGCCGTCCTCCAGCTTGACCAGCGTTTCCGGCGAGGCGCCGGCGATCTCCACCTGGTCGCCGCTGAGGTAGAACATATAGGGGGAGGGGTTGGTGGTGCGCAGTACGCGGTAGGTGTTGAGCAGGCTGCCCTCAAATTCCGCCTCCAGCCGGTTAGAAAGGACGACCTGAAAGATATCGCCCTCAAAGATGTGGTGCTTTGCCGTTTCGATCATCCTGCAATACGCATCCTCATCGAACAGCCGCCGGAAATCGGAGGTGATCTTGGCGGGCGCTTCTTTGGGAACGATACCGTGACAGATCAGATCAATGATCTTGTCGATCTCCTTGACCGCTTTGGCATAGTTTTCCTCCAAATGATCCGTCCTGGCGTTGACGATGACGGTGATGGTTTGCTTCAGGTTATCAAAGGCGATCACCTTGTCGAAGAGCATCAGATCCATATCGTTAAAGCCCTCGGCGTCCTCCGCGTCCAGGCAGAGGGTCGGTTCGCTATATTTGATAAAATCATAGGAGAAGTAGCCCACCAGTCCGCCGGTAAAGGGCGGCAGATATGGAAGACGGGGGCTTTTGTTCTCGTCGATGACCTGCTGCACCGCCTGACCAGGATGCGCCGTCTGCTCGGCGCGCGTATGCCTGCCGGCTGTGATGGAAAGGCTGCCGTCCTTGCAGGTCATCTCCAGGGTGGGGTCAAACCCCAGGAAGGTGTACCGGCCCCAGCGCTCCGGGCTTTCCAGACTTTCCAAAATAAAGCAGTGGCCGCTGACGGTTTTTAAGATGCGCAGCACTTCGATCGGTGTTTTGATGTCGGAAAAAATTGCGCGGCTCACAGGTACAGCGCGATACGCCGCCTCAAACGCCTTCGCCTCCGTTAAGCTCGGTCGATACATAAACATTGCTCCTTTTGTAATTTTTCAAACAAGGGAATAAAAAAGCCCATCCTTAACAGGAACTTCACTCCTGTCAAGGACGAGCTGAATCAACAAACCCGTGGTGCCACCTTGTTTTGCGGAAACCGCACACTCTGCGGGATACTAACATATCCCCGACAATTCACGCATGTCATAACGTTGCGGAATACTCAGGGCAAAGCCCCTTTGACCGCACCCTCAGTGGTCCATTTAATGAACTGCGTTCGGCAGGACTCTCAGCGCCGCCTGCTCTCTGTGCGCGCACATTCATTTTTATCTCCACGTCAACGGTTTTAGACTTTTTATTAACCTTAATTTCTATCATACCGGGTTTCTCAGCATTTGTCAACCTTTATTTTTGCGGCAAAGCGCCGCCTGCTGCGCGCAGGGTTAATGATGATGGTGATGATGCTCGTGATCGTGGTCATGGAAATGCTCATGATGGTGTTCATGGTGCTCATCGGCGTTGCCGTCATGGAACAGGTCGTGTTCATGGTGGTGGCCGTGATCATGATGATGGGCTGTGACCCGGAAACCGTGGGTGGCGGTAAAGCTCTGCGCCTCATACTTGCCGTTGGGGTCGGCGCTCTCGTCGGTGGCGCGGGCGATCATGCAGTAGGTGCCAGCCTCGGCGGGACAAACCGTGACAATGCCCTTTTCATCGGCGGTGAGCTGTGTCTCCACCGTGCCGTCGTCGGTGAGATGTACCAGGGTTGCCGGCAGGTTTGCGCCGGCCTTGCCCTGGACCATGATCTGGAACTTGATCTCATGGCCGGCCTCATAGCCCATGCCGGTAGTTGGCAGGATGCTCATCACCATGCTTGGGATCTGATACATTTCATTCTCATGGAAGTGGCCCACCGGAACGATCATGGTCGCATACTGATGATAATTGCGCACCTCAATGGCGTCAGGATATTCGGTTCTGTCGCCGAATTTGTAGTCCTCATCCCGCTCGCCGTATTTGGCCCAGCAGTTGTTGTAATCCGCAATAAAGGTGTAAAAGCCTTCCAGCAGGGTGTCGGCGGTCAGGTCAATGCAGCCCTCCTCGCTCAGCTCAGCTTTCACCTCAGTGAGATTGCCTTCCGGATCGCAGACCGTATACCGCATCTGCTCCATCTTGACAATGCCGTCCGGCTGGCAGTTGTGGCCCCACTTGAGCATCGCCATGATCGGGTCGCCTGCGTGGTAATGGGAGACAAAGTCCTCCATCCATCCCTCATGACCGTGTACCAGCTTATGGGTGGTATCGCGTAACACCTTTTTTTCCATGGAATAATCCCCTTTCAACTTCGTAAATTGTTGCGATGAAAAAATATAATCTTATTCATTTTAACATGATAGCGGGCCGGATTCAATTCCTTATTGACCAAAAATTTTCATTAAAACGGATCCCGCAGCAAAGAATATCATCGGGCGGTTTTGTCACAGCTGCCAACATTGCCTTTCTGTGACACAATTGCGGAAAATTCAGCGTGTTTTCGTGAATTTCTTTTGCAAAGCATCATGGGACGTGGTATCATAAAAAGAAAAGCCAAGCGGAGGACACAGGCATGGTATATTACTTTAAGGGATACCGGTTTACCAAAAACAGGAAGGAGATCCATCCAAAGGATGTGCAGCGCCTGCTGGAGCAAACTTATTGGGCAAAGGGGCGTGCGCTGGCCACCATTGCCAAATCCATGAAAAATTCTCTGTGCTTCGGTGTGTTCAGCCCAGAGGGAAGCCTGGTTGGTTTTGCCCGTATGATCACCGACTATGCCGTGACGTATTATGTCAGCGATGTCGTCATCGACGAGGCGCACCGCAATCGAAGCGTCGGCACCCACCTGATTAAATTCATGGCGGAATGCGAGGAGGCCAAGGGGCTGAACGGCGTGCTTTTGACGACCTATGCCCACAGCTTTTATGAAAAGCTGGGCTTTGAACGGAATACGCAAAAATGTATGCTGCGTCCTGCTGGCGCGCAGATGCATTTGATCGGGGAGGAGAAGAGATGACACTGGACTTTCTTATGGTGACAACGCCGGAACAGGTGGACACCCTGGCAGCTTTGGCAGAGGAGATTTGGCGGGAGCACTTCACGCCCATTCTGCCGGAGGGCCAGGTGGATTATATGCTGGAGAAATTCCAGAGCGCCCCCGCCATGACACGGCAGATGGCAGATGAGAACTACCGCTATTTTTTCCTCACACTGGACGGCGCTCCCATTGGATACACCGGGGTAAAAAGTGAGGGCGGCAAGCTGTTCCTGAGCAAACTGTATCTGCAAAAAGCCCATCGCGGCAAGGGCTACGCTTCCAGAGCTTTTGAGTTTCTGGAGGCGCTGTGCCGCAGGGAGGGCCTTTCCGCCATTTGGCTTACGGTGAACCGCTTTAATTACGATACTATCGCCGTGTATCAAAAGAAGGGCTTTGTCACCGTGCGGGAGCAGGTGGCGGACATTGGCGGCGGTTATGTGATGGACGACTATGTGATGGAAAAGACAATTGAGGGCTGAACCATGCTGTTTACTAACATTGGCATTCTAGACGAAACCCTGACCTACAGGCCGGACTGCTATGTGGCGGTCGCGGGGGACAAAATCGCGTACATTGGAACAGCGAAGCCAAAAGAGGACTGCGGGGAGGTATATGACGGCCGGGGCAAGCTGCTTATGGCGGGACTTGTCAACACCCACAGCCACGCGCCCATGACGCTGCTGCGGGGCTACGCGGAGAACATGGCCCTTGAGCCTTGGCTCAACGATCGGGTGTTCCCCTTTGAAGCGCGGATGACGGCGGAAGACATTTACAACGGCTCGATGCTGGCCTTTGCGGAATTGCTCCGTTTTGGCGTCACCTCCACCTCAGAGATGTATTACATGGGGCGATCCATGGGTCAGGCGGTGCTGGATTCCGGGATCCGCAGCAACATCAGCTTGTCGGTCACCTGCTTTGACGACAGTGACCTCTGCGACCTGCCTATCTGCCGAGAGACGCTGGACCTGCTGCCCAAGCTCCACCATTCCTGCAATGACCGGCTGCGCCTGGACCTCTCTATCCACGGGGAATATACCTCCACGCCAAAAGTAGTTCGGCAGATGGCGGACCTGGCAAAAAGCACCGGTCTGATCGTCCAGCTTCACCTGTCGGAAACCAGGGCGGAGCATGAGGCCTGCATTGCCCGCCATGGCTGTACGCCGGCAGCGTATTTTTTAAAACACGGCGTGCTGGACTCGCCGACGGTCGCGGCTCACTGTGTTTGGGTCACGCCGGAGGACAGGGCCATCCTTGCGGAAAAAGGCGTGACGGCGGCAAGCTGCCCCAGCAGCAACCTGAAGCTGGCCAGCGGCCTCTGTGACGTGCAAGCCCTGCTGGAGTCTGGCGTCAACGTAACCATTGGCACCGACGGACCGGCCAGCAATAACGCGCTGAACCTGTGGAGTGACCTGAAGCTGCTGGCGATCCTCTCCAAAGCTGCCGCTGGCGACCCCGCCGCCGTCCCGCCGAAAACCGCGCTGCAAATCGCCACGGCGAATGGGGCTAAGGCGCAGGGGAGAGGGGACTGCGGCGCGCTGGCCGTCGGCAAAAAGGCGGATTTAATCGTGCTGAATACAGACGTGCCTTGGATGCAGCCGATCCACTCCATGGAAAACAACCTGGTTTACGCCGCCCAGGGCAGCGACGTGGTGCTCACCATGGTGGACGGCGTCGTCCTGTACCGGGATGGGGAGTATCCCACGCTGGATATTGAAAAGATCCAATGGAACGCAGGGGAGAGCGCCCGCAAGATTTTATCCCGCCTATAATCACGGACCCTAACGATCAACAACGGAGGAACAAACGCAATGGGTCAAACCACCTTGTTCTTGTCATGCGGCAACCAGACAGACGGCGGCGGATTCCCGGCGGAATATACAGGCCGAGGGGCGGACGCCTCCCCGTCGTTTACCCTCCGGAATCTGTCGCCAAAGGCAAAG
>CAZFHQ010000101.1:0-5208 GCA_964519325.1 uncultured Clostridium sp. | reverse complement strand
GTCCAGCATCCGGCTTTCCAGGGAGGGCCGCTCCGGTATCGGCAGCCAGGCGTCATTGGCCGCGCCGCGCCGGATCAGCCCCTCGCTCTTGGCAGACAGGAGCTTTTTCAGCGCTTCGACCTGCTGCCGGATCAACTTGGTATAATTATCTTTGCCCATGCCCGCCAGCAGCACCGCCTGCTTGGGCAGGGCTTTTTTCATTTCTTCCTTTGGACACAGCTGGTTGTAATACTGATCAAAGCCCACGGCCTTTGCCTTTTGCAGCACAGATGCCAGCATGGCGTTCATCGCCTGGGTATTCAGCTTGCCGCCAAGGAACTGCTTTGTCAGTTCGGCGTTTTTTAAGATCGCGTGGAATACGGCGGTTTCCTGGATGTTATGGGAGGCGATGAATTCCATATAAACCGCCTTTGTCATCAGCTGGGGTTCTGTGTGAAAGCCGCCCAGCAGGCTGTGCGCGGCCTTGCATTGGCCGTTGCTGACAAAATAGACCGCGGGCCGCTGGCCATACTGACGCTTAGCGCTGTTGCTGTAAAGATCCGCATAAATGCGCAGCGCTTTCTCGTCCTCCAGCGGAAAGCCGGTTAGGATCAGCGCCAGAGTACGTCCATCGTCAGCGCGCAGCAGCGCCTCTGCCGGCAAAGGAAACCCGCCGCCGGCAAAACAGGGGATCTGCGCCCCGAACTCCACATTTTTTTTCAGGTCCCAACCAAGCTCCGGCAGGTTGATGACCCTGGCCTTCCCCGATCCCTCTTTTGCCGAGGTGAGGATCCCTTGTTCCGTGTCAATATACAGTGCCATAACCGTTCCTCATTTACAATTTATTTTGCGTCTGTCGCTGCGCAAAGCGGCCAGGCCGTCTCTGCTAACATCATTATACCATGTTTTGGCGCGGTTTGGCAGAGGTTATTGCCCCTGTTTTCTCATTTAGCCAATTCTTTTTTCCGCTTTCCCTGGGCGCATCTGGTGCGAATCATCAAAAGCACGGCAAACGCCGCGGTGCAAAACTCTGTGACCGGCATGACCCACCACAGGCCGTCCACGCCAAAACAGAGGGGCAGGACAAAGAGGAGCGCGCCGCCAAAGCAAGAAGCCAGATAGTTCAAATCATGGGAGCGGACGCTGCCTGTGAGCAGTTTTGACATATTGCCCTCCAACGCAGAAAGGATCTGGAAAAGAAAACGACCGGCAAAGATGACAAATCAGGCGCACCTGCCATCTTTTCCGGTCACTGCAATTGCGCTTGCAACCCCCGATGATTGAGATGATTCCAGCATGGGAGCATGGCCCTGTCAACCGGCGTCTTAGACAAAGCAGCCAGCCAAAAAAGCAGCAGATTACCAAATGGGGCGGCCGTTACCGCTTTTTGCCCCGATACATAACCGCCACAATCCCAGGGCCGGTGTGAGCGCCGCAGATTGGACCGATCGTGGCAATGGCGACTTGCTTGACGCCGGTTTTTTCCCGAATCAGCCTGGCGCAGTATTCCGCGTCCTCCAAGCAGTCGCCGTGGGCCACATAAACCGTGCCGCTGTCCGGCAGACAGGATTCCGCGAACCGGTCCGCCAGATATCCGATGGCGGCCCGCCGGCCCCGAACTTTATCCACAGGGACAAGCGCGCCGTCCCCGTCCATGTGGAGGATCGGCTTGATCCCCATCATCCCGCCGATCAAAGCGGCCGCGGCAGAGATCCTGCCGCCACGCTTCAGGTGGTTCAGGTCGTCAACCATAAACCAGTGGCGGATGCTGTTCCGCTCCTCTAACGCCCAGTTGTAAACATAGTCCAGCGTTTTGCCGCTATCGCGCAAAGCGGCGCACGCTGCTGCCAGCAGGCCCTCGCCGCAGCAGGCGGAGCGGGAATCCACCACCAGCACCTTTCGCTCTGGGAACTGCTCCATCAGTTCCCTGGCGGCAAGGCAGGCGTTGTGGTAGCTGCCGGAAAGCGCGGAAGAAAAACAGCAGAACAGAATGTCCCGACCGGCCTCCAGCGCGGGCCTGAAACAGTCCTCATAGCGGGCGGCGGGAATCTGGGAGGTCGTACACTGCTTGCCAGCCCGCATCGCGTCATAAAACGCGTGGGGAGATAAGCCCTTGCCAGCCTGGTCGGGGGCGTGGAGGTAGCTGGCGCCGTCCACGGAATATTCCATTGGGATGACGGTGACGTGCAGCGCGGCAACATCCGCCGGCAGAAGATCGGCGGTCGCGTCGGTGAAAATCTGATAGCGGTTCATAGGGGGGACAACTCCTCTCAGTGTTCCGGAAACCTGGCCTGCGTATGATCATGATAAAGAAAAGGCCTCCGGGCGGCTGCACCTGGAGGTCTTGAATTGTAAAAGCAAAGCCCGCCCGGCCGTAATGTGCTGGAATAACCTGCTACTCAAACAGCAGGTGGGTGCGACCCCAATGGGTTCGTGCTCCCTTCGTCCGCCAAAGCGGGAGGTCTGCAGTCTGCCACCGGAGAATCGCTCCCAAAATAAAGGTTGTAGGGTTACTTACGCAACGGTCCGCGAACCAGGCAGGAGCATTCTCTTTTCTGAAATTATTTTATCATGCCCCGCGAAAAAATTATTTCTATAAAAGAAATAAAAACAGCGGGCGCTGAAAATTTCATGCTGAAAATTTGCGGTGGAATCTATGCAAAATAACTAAAAAAATTGATCATTCTGCAAAATTTTCCAAAAATATGATCAATTTCGATCAGCTTTCCAGCTCGTCTTCCACTTCAAACAATTCGTCAAAGCGCGCTTCAAAAATCTCGGCCAGCTTATCCAGCAGCGCCTCATCCTCCACCTCGGCGAGTTGTTCCTCGCCGTTCTCCTCAATCACCTCAAAGATGTAGTAGGTTTCGGCATCCAATGCGTTGTCCGGCTCAGAGAAGGTCGGCAGCAACGCATAGAAGCAGCCATCGTCTGTTTCTATCGCATCGAGAATTTCAAATTCATGCTCATTGCCCTCGTCGTCGATCAGGGTCAGCAAATCCAATTCCTGTTCATCCATCGTATTCAACTCCTTCTTTGTTGCTTGTTCTATTTTACTCTGCCCGGCTGGGGAAGTCAACCAAAATCTAAATTTAGATGCGGGAACTTTATTATTTACAAATTATTCACAGATCATGGATGAACCAACGCTATAATGTACCCGGTAAAACGGCGCTCCCGCCGCTTGGCAGGGGCCTTTCCTGTTCGCTTTTCCTGCAAGCGTCACAGGACGGGTCCTGGCAGTGATCGCCGGCCCGTATTTGTTTGTAGGGATAAAATTTCAAATACAGCATAAAACAAGGACGAAAGAAGGGTGCGCAATGGAAGGAACAAAGCTTTATGACGTCATGATTATTGGCGGCGGACCGGCTGGTTATACAGCCGGCCTCTATAGCGCCAGAGGCGGCTTGCGGACGCTGCTGATCGAAAAGGGCATTGCCGGCGGCCAGATGGTGAACACCAACGAGATCGACAACTACCCAGGCGTCGCGGTGGGCATCGACGGCTTTTCCCTGGGAGACAGCATGAAGCGGCAGGCGGAGCGGTTTGGCGTGGAAAGCCTGTTTGGCAACGTGGTGTCCGCCGCGCTGGAGGGGCCGGTCAAAAAGGTGACGCTGGAGAACGGGGAGAGCCGCCGCGCAAAGGTCGTCATTCTGGCTATGGGCGCGGTTCCCCGTCAGCTGGGCGTACCTGGCGAAACCGAATTCCGGGGGCGGGGCGTTTCTTACTGCGCTACATGCGACGGGTCGTTTTTCCGCAACAAGGTGGTTTCTGTTGTGGGCGGCGGCAACACGGCTTTGGAAGACGCGCTGTTCCTGGCAAAAATATGCGAAAAGGTATATCTGATCCACCGGCGCGATTCTTTCAGGGCTTCTTCCATTTATGTGGAGCTGGCAAAGCAAACGGAAAATATCGAGCTGGTGCTGCGCGAAAATGTGGCGGAGATCCGCGGCGAGCGGGCAGTGACGGGCCTTCAGCTGCAAAGCGGGCGGGAGCTTGCCTGCGACGGTGTGTTCCTTGCGGTGGGCAACCTGCCCAACAGCAGCCTGATAAAGGGCGCCGTCGCGCTGGATGAGAGCGGTTATGTGGCCGCAGACGAGACGACCCGTACCTCGCTCCCCGGCGTGTTCGCGGTGGGAGATCTGCGCGCCAAGCCGCTGCGGCAGATCGTTACCGCTGCCAGCGACGGTGCGGTGGCCGGCTTTATGGCAGAAAAATATTTGCTGGAAAATTAATTTTCTTGTTTACAGGGACAGGGAACAGGCAGTTGCCGATCAAACGACAGCAAAAAGACCAATCGGGAACAAAGCCCGACTGGTCTTTTTTTGCTGTTGCGCTATTTTATTGCTGCATCGCCTGATATTGCTCTACGATCTGGTACGCGCAGCGGTAAATATTGCCGCCGCCCAGGGTGATGATCAAATCGCCGGGCTGGGCGTTGGCCGTCACATACTCGCTGATTTTGTCAAAGCTATCCAGCACAATGCTGTTGGGTACCCGATCCGCCAGGTCCTGGCTGTAAATGTGATAGGTGTTGGTTTCCCGCACCGCTAAAATTTCCGTCAGGATCACCCGGTCCGGGATGGACAAAGCGCTGGCAAAGTCGTCTATCAGCAGGTAAGTACGGGAGTAGGTGTGGGGCTGAAACACGGCCCATACCTTGCCGAATCCCATCTGCATGGCAGAGGAAAGCGTGGCCCGCAGCTCGGTAGGGTGATGGGCAAAGTCGTCGGCCACCGTAACGCCGTTAAATTTGCCAAGGATCTCAAACCGCCGGTGTACGCCGGTAAAGGCATGGAGGCCCTCCGCGATTTTCTCCGGCGCGGTGCCGCAGTAATGGCAGGCTGCTGCGGCGGCCAGCGCGTTCATCAGGTTGTGCTGCCCCGGCACGCAAAGGGCCACCTCGGTCAGCGGTTCTCCCTTGTGCATCAGGGTAAAGGTGTAGCCATAGCGGTCGTTTAATTTCGCGTTCGCGGCGTAATAGTCGTTTGTATCCGCCAGCCCAAAGGTCACGATCTCCTTGCCGGTGATCCCCTCCACTGCCCGCACAGTGTTCTCATCGTCCCCGTTGACGATGAGCGTTTTGGAGGTGAGGCCGGCAAATTTATGGAACGACTTGATGATATTGTCGATCGTGCCGAAATATTCCAGGTGGTCGCCATCCACATTGAGAATGACGGAAACAGTGGGGTGCAGATGCAGAAAGGTGTCTACATATTCGCAGGCCTC
>CAZFHQ010000100.1:0-5235 GCA_964519325.1 uncultured Clostridium sp. | reverse complement strand
CCGCCGCTTCCAGCAGGCCGCCGTCCATCACCCCGCCGGTGGGGTTGTTGGGGCTGCACAGGAAACACCAGTCAAGCTCCGGCGTAACAACGTCCAGCAGAGAGCTGTCCGGCCGAAAATCTCGGGCCGCGTGGAGCGCATAACGCCGCACCTGGCAGCCAACGGAACGCAGCGCCGTTTCATACTCGGAGAACGTGGGGGCCAGCACCAGTGCCTTGCGGGGCCGCAGCGCCTGCGCCAGGCGGAAAATCAGGTCTGCCGCGCCATTGCCGCAGACAATATGCTCCGGCGCGGCGCCCTCCAGCTGCCCGATCGCCGTCCGCAGCGCCCGGCAAGCCGGATCCGGATAAACCGCGCAGTCGCCCAGATGGTCGCGCAGCGCCTCCGCCACTTTGGGCGGCAGGCCCATGGGATTTAAATTAGCGGAAAAGTCCGCCCGCAGGCCGGGATACGAAGCGGTGTCCCCGCCATGGGTCAGTCGGTTCAACAGCGTCACCTCACCAAAAAAGAATTGCCAGCGGCAGCTTGACCGCGATGACACCCAGCAGCGCCAGCGCCGCCGTGCCAAACAGCAGGCCGTTTGCCCGCTGGATGTCGCCGACGCGCACTGGGCGGATCGGGTCGCCAATGGCGGGCTTTTTCTGCAGCTTGCCAAAGTACCAGGCATCCCCGGCCAGCTGGATTTGCAGCGCGCCGGCACAGGCAGATTCTGTCTGCGCGGAGTTGGGGCTCTTGTGCTTGCGACGATCCCGCCGCCAAACGCGAAACGCGCCTTTGCCGTCAAAGCCCATCAAATAAGCGCTGGCGATCATCAGCAGGGCGGAAACGCGGGACGGGAAAAAATTCAGGGCATCGTCCAGCCGCGCCGCCGCCCGCCCAAAATAGAGATAAGCCGCGTTCCGATAGCCCACCATGGAATCCATCGTGTTGACCGCCTTATAAAAAAAGCCCAGCGGCGCGCCGCCCACCGCCAAAAACAGCAGTGGTGCGACCACGCCGTCCGAGGTATTCTCCGCCACCGTTTCCACCGCCGCCTTCGTCACGCCTGCGGCGTCCAGGCGGTTTGTGTCCCGCCCGACGATCCGTGCCACCTGCTTGCGGGCCGCCGGCAGATTGCCGGTTTTCAGCACCCGCGCCACAGCCATGCTTTCTTTTTGCAGGCAGCGCAGCGCCAAAAGCTGATAGCAGAAAACGCTCTCCACCGCAATCCCCACCGCCCAATGGAGCCAATAGGCCAGCATCAGCACGCCCAACGGCGCCGCCGTAGCAATCACCGTGACAAGCAGCACGAGACAAACGCCGCCCCAAAATTCGCCTCGGTTGGATTTGGGAAACACGCGGCGCAGCAGCCGCTCCAAGCCGCTGATGAGCCTGCCGATCAGCCGGATGGGGTGCGGCAGCCACTCCGGATCGCCAAACGCCAGGTCCAGCCCAAAGCCGACCGCCAACGCGATCAGCGAATACAGCAAATACACACCGTCGCCCCCTACCCTTTGATATTCTGGCCAATGCCGCAGAGTACCCGCGTCACCGTTTCCGCCTGGGCGGCAAGGGCGCAGCAGCTGCGGCCCACTGTCTCCCGATAGTCCCGTTCAAAGGCGTCCAGCGGCACAATGCCGCAGCCGACCTCATCACAAATGACGGTGACGGCAGGGTTTCGCGTTAGGAGCGTCTCCAAAAACGGCGCGATTGGTACCCGCGCCTCCATCAGCCGGCGCAGCAGCAAATGGAACCGGTGAACCACCGCAGCGGAACAAGCGTCCTCCCTGCTGCACACCGCGCCGTCTGCCACTGGAACGTCGCCCAGCCGATCCAGCACATAGGAAAGCTTACCCTGACCCATTCCTCCAATGACCAACCACATCACGCACCTCCGATTTTTGACGACAGAACCACTGCCGCCAGGATCCCAAGTTCACAAACCTGCAAAAACCACCCGGCCAAATCGCCGGTGACGCCGCCAAACTGCCGGTAAGACATCCAGCGGTAATAACCGAACAGCAGCAGCACAGCAGCCGCTATAATCAGCATAGTAACTATATTTATCATAGCACTGCAAAAAAGCGTAGCGGCAATGTAACAGCATGCTGAGATCAGCACGCCACGCCGCTGAGCCCGCGACGAAAACAAATACAGCGTACCCGATCGTTTTGCGCTGCGGAACGTTAGCAGCGCCGCCACACTGCACCCGCGGGACAAGACAAACCCCAGTCCGGTTAGGAGCATCTGCCAAACGGTAGCGATCTCGGTGTAAAGGCCGAACTGCAGCAGAAAATACACGCAGCAGAACAGCACCGCGAACGCCCCGGTGTGCGGGTCCTTTAAAATCTCCAGCTTGCGCTCCCGTGGCTGGCGGGAACTGAGGGCGTCCACAGTATCACAGTAGCCGTCCAGGTGGATGCCGCCGGTCACCGCAACCGGCAGGGCGCACAGCAGGGCGCTTTGCAGCAAGACGCCAAACCCCAGCAGCCGGCACAGCCACCACACCAGCAGAGACAGCCCGCCGATCACCACACCGATCAGCGGGAAAAAAGCCATGCTGTACCGCATTGACTGTTTGTTCCACTCCAGCCGCGGCATGGGGATGCGGGAGTACATGGAAAAAGCAATGACAAAAGATTTGAGAAGGTTCATAGCGCTCCTTTCCGCGCCAGCGGGATGCCGCAGACGACCTCTGCCACCAGATCAGCCCGCCGGGCCAGCTGCAAGTTGATTTGGGAAAGCGTTTCCAAATACCGCTGTGTCGCCGGATCGTACCGAACGCCGTCGGAAAACACCTCATTTGTGACGATTACTATGTTTTCTATATTATGATACAGCTTATCAATTCCGTTTACTATAAAATTTATAGTATGCTCTGTTGTGCCGCCTGGCCGGAACAGCTCGTTTGCCGTCAAATTTGAAACGCACTCCAACAGCACGGTCCGCTGTGCAGGCGCCTCCAGCAGGTGCAGATCCAAATACCGCTCCAGCGTCACAAAGTTTTTCTGCCGGCGCATTTGCCGGTGCCGCGCCACTCGCCTGCCGCTTTCCTCGTCGCAGGGGCGCATGGTAGCCAGATACAGCTTTTCACCAGGCTCCAGCCGGCAGGCCAGTTCCTCCGCAAAGGCGGATTTCCCGCTGCTGCTGCCGCCGGTCACCAGCGCCATCATGGCTGGCCGCCGTCAAAGGGCGTATACTGGGGGATGTTGATCTTTGCGAAGGTGGTGTCCTGCTGATAAACCGACAGCGCCATGTCCAGCAGGGGGAACAGCGCCACCGCGCCGGTACCCTCGCCCAGAGCCAGGCCGCCGTGAATGACCGGCTGCAGCCCCAGCTTTTCCAGCGCCGTTGCGCTGGCCGGCTCCCGGCTCAGATGGGAGGCCAGCAGATAATCGGCTACCCCAGCGTGCATCCCGACTGCGGCCAGCGCCGCCGCTGCGGAGATCAGGCCGTCCAGCACAATGGGTACCCGATAGATCGCGCCGCCCAGACAGACGCCGGCCAGTCCGGCAAGGTCCAGCCCGCCGACCTTAGCCAGCACGTCGATGGGGTCGTTTGGATTCGGCTGATGACGCCGGATGGCTTCCCGGATCACCGTTTGCTTACGGCGCAGCCCCTCATTGGAAAGGCCCGCGCCGCGGCCGGCCACACGCTCCACCGGCTCATGCAATAACACGCAAAGGACGGCGCTGCTGGTAGTGGTGTTGCCAATGCCCATCTCACCCGTGGCGATGATCTGATAGCCCTGCCGCTGGAGCTGCTCCACCAGCCGGACCCCTACGCCGATGGCCCGCTCAGCCTGCTCCCGTGTCATAGCCGGCTCTCGGAGTAAATTGCGGGTCCCGTAGGCCACCTTTTCCACTTGAAGCCCATCGCAGCGCACATCGGTGCAGATGCCGATGTCCACGGGAACCACAGCGGCGTTGGCCACACGCGCCATGGCGTTGATGTTGGCAATGCCTTTGGCCATATTTGCTGCCACAACTGCCGTCACCGAGCTGTCCGTCTGGGTCACGCCCTCGGCCACTACCCCGTTGTCGGCACAGAGCACCGCCACGCATTTGCGGGACAGCGTTACGTTGCTGTCCCCCGTGATGCCGGCGATCTGCCGCACCAGCTGTTCCAGCAGGCCCAGGCTGTTCAGCGGCTTGCCAATGGCGTCCCAGCGCGCTTTAGCCGCCGCCATTGCCGCTTGATCCAAGGGCTGGATCTGTGTGAGTTGTTCGTTCCATTCCATATCGTCTGCACCTCTCTGCAAATCGTTCTGCCATGCCGGAATTGCCGTAAAAATAAAAATGAGGGAACCCCGCATAAAGCGTGTCGCTGGCGATGCCGCAATCCCACTGCGCCGCGCCGCTGGCTTTTTCCACATGGAAGTCTGCGCCGTCACTGTCGCTCTGCCAATAGTGGAACTCATGGCCCCGCAGCTTCTCCCCCGCGCCGCACAGCAGGTTCTCCCGTCGGGCGGTGAGGTGAAGATAGCCAAAGTGCCGCAGGCGCCCGCCATTGCGGCAAACTCCCGGCGCCACGCCCGCCATGGGATACAGCACACCGTCCTCGCCCTCCAGCTGCTCGTGCAGATACAGGAAGCCGCCACATTCGGCAATGCAGGGCATTCCCTGCCCAATGGCGTTCGCGATCGACCGGCGCATGGAGCGATTCTCTGAAAGCTGACGGGCATACAGCTCCGGGTAGCCGCCGCTGAGGAGCAGGCCGTCCAGCGGTTCCGGCAAGGCTGCGTCCTCCAGCGGGCTGAACAGCCGAAGGCGGCACCCCATTGCCTGGAGCAGCTCCAGATTGTCGCTGTAGGTGAAGCAAAAGGCCCGGTCTGCCGCTACCCCAATGGTGACCGGTCCTGTCAGGCGCCGCACCGGATAGGCAGCGCCACCGGTAATGGGCGGCGCCGACGCAGCCAGGGCCAGCAAGCCATCCACGTCCACCGTCTGCTCCATCTGCTCCGCCAGCCGGTTGACCCGCGTCTGCAGGTCGGCGATCTCTCCGGCAGTGACCAGCCCCAAATGGCGGCTGGCCAAGGACCAGCCCCTGAGAGGCGGCAGATAGCCCAGCGGCTGTACGCCCAGCTGCGCGGCCTCTTTTGCCGCCGCCGGATAGAGGGAGGGCGCAAGCCGGTTGAAAATCACACCGCCGATCCGGCTGGGTGCGCGGTACTGCAAAAAACCGGCCAGCACCGCGCCGACAGAGCAGCCCATCCCCTTGCAGTCCAGCACCAGCACGGCGGGGGTGCCTGTGGCG
>CAZFHQ010000099.1:0-5251 GCA_964519325.1 uncultured Clostridium sp. | reverse complement strand
AACTGGCGGAGCGGCTAGACGTGTCCCGCCAATCCGTTTCCAAGTGGGAGGGCGGCCAGTCCTTGCCGGATCTGGAGAAAATCATCAAGCTGAGCGAGATCTTTGACGTGTCTACCGATTATCTCCTCAAGGAGGAGAAAGAGGAGCAGGATTGCTCCGCTCCGCGGGAAAACCCACAGCAGGCCACGCCGGAATACGCGGCGGATCCCCGTGGAGCGATCCATGCGGAACGGCGGCAGGATCACCGGCAGATCCCAATTGTGCTTTCCGTTTTTTGGGGTGTGTATTGGCCGGTGGTGACGGGGTTGTATTTGCTGTATAGCTTTCTCACCCACGACTGGGGAAGAAGCTGGCTGGTCTGGCCTATCGCGGCGCTGCTGTTTGCGGCAATCAACGGTGCTGCCAGGGCTTTTGGTTACAGGGAAAAGGATTAGCCCTGGCTGGCGTGATTGGGGGATTTGTGCTACACTTAAGAAAACCAGGGAAAGGGGGAGGCGCATGGAGCGCTTGACGTATGAATTTTTCCACCGCGACTGCCTGGACGTGGCGCCGGAATTGGTGGGCAAGCTGCTGGTGCGGCGCACAGCGGCCGGCGAGCTGTGCCTGCGCATCAGCGAGACTGAGGCCTACCGGGGCGAGGAGGACACCGCCTGCCACGCCCACAAGGGCAGGACGCCCCGCACGGAGGTGCTCTATCAGGAGGCTGGAACGATTTATGTCTATCTGTGCTATGGCGTCCACTGGCTGCTGAATATCATCACCGGAGAGGTGGGCCAGCCCCAGGGCGTGCTCCTGCGCGCCTGTGTGGAGGCCGGCGGCCCCGGCAAGCTGACAAAGGCCCTGCACATCACCGGAGACTTGAACCGCCAGCACATCTGCGGGCAGGATGGACTGCAAATCTGGGACGACGGCAGCCGTTTTCACATTGAGCGGGACAAGCGGGTCGGCATCGGCTACGCCGCCCAGGAGGATCAGGACCGGCTGTGGCGGTTCAAGCTGGGGAAAGAAATCGAATCCAGGTAAAAAAACAGCGGGACTGTTGCAAACTATTGTTGCAGCAATCCCGCTGAATTTAATTTATCTTTCTAAGCTCTTTGCTGAATCAGGAACGCTCCAGCAATCCCTTGGCCTGATCCTCCAGCGCCATCTCCCGCACCTTATAGTGCAGCTTTTTGCCGGTGGCGGTGTAAGGCAGCGTTTCCACAAAGCGGTAGTACCGCGGGCATTTGTAAACAGAAAGCATCGGGTGGTTTTTGCAGAAGGACACCAGCTCCTTGACCGTCAGGGAATCGTCCTCCTTGATGATGTAAGCCACCACGCTCTGGCCGCGCAGGTCATCCGGCACGCTGGTGATGACACACTCGTGTACCTTTGGATGCTCGTTGATGACCTCCTCGATCTGCGCTGGATGGATGTTCTCGCCGGAGCAGACGATCATATCGTCCCGCCGGCCCACAATGGTGACGAACTCGTTTTCATCCCACACGCCCAAGTCGCCGGTATACATCCAGCCCTTGTAATAAACTCGGCTGGATGCTTCCGGTTTTCCGTAATAATAATAGGTGGTCTTTGTCGGACACTTGATGACGATCTCGCCGACCTCCTGATTATCCTTGGCAACCAGCTCGGTTGGCTCCGTGCGGCGGTCAGGGTAGGTCTTGATGACGGCAACGTCGTCGTCGGTGCAGGAACGGCCCGCGGAACCGGAGCGATCCGGAAGGTCATACGGGCGCAGGAAGGTGTTCCAGAATGTCTCGGTGGTGCCGTAGCCGTTGTAGATGTTCGGCGTGAGATACTTCTGGTATTCCATGCAGGCCTGCTTCTCCAGCGGCGCTCCCATGGTGACAATGCCCTTCAGATGCTCCAGGTTGACCGGCCGCTTTTTCTGGATGTCGCACATCATTTTCAGCATGGGCGGTGCGCCGATCAGGAAGGTAACGCCCTGTTCCGCCGCCATTTTCAGGGTGTGCTTTGGATGGAACGCACGGAGGATGACAATCTCGCCTCCAACATACAGCGTTGGCGTTGGGCCGCCGGAGTGGAGGCCGCCCCGGTGGAACCAGGGGCTCATGTTCATCGTTCTGTCCTGCTGGCTCAGGGGAAAGTGCATGATGACGTCATGGGCGGAGAGGACGTCGTTGATGTTGTTCACCGGCACGCCCTTTGGCAGGCCTGTGGTGCCGGAGGTGTAAAGCCGTGTGTTTTCATCATAGATGTGGTGCTTTGGCATTTCCGGCTCTTCCTCAGAAAAGCCCGCTACATACTGCTCATAGGTGAGCACGCCCTCCGGCGGCGTTTCCTTGTGGAAAATATCCACCATGATGACCTTTTTCGGCTTATGCGTGGACATTGCCAGCGCTTTTTCAGACATCTCGCGGCACTCCGCGTCGTAGAAAAAGACCTCTGGTTTACTGTCCTCCAGAATCAGGGCGGTCTCGCCGGGAGAGAGGCGGAAATTGATCGGGCTGTTGATCGCGCCCAGCTTCTGCGGCGCCAGATAGCAGAACACAAACTCCGCGCAGTTATAGAGCTGGTACATGACCACGTCGTTTTTCTTCACGCCGTCGGCGGCCAGGGCGTTGGCCAGCTTGTTGACTTCCCGGTTCAGCGTGCCATAGGTCCAGGTGGTATCCCGTAGCGGGCAGTACATGGCGGGCTTGTTGGCAAAGCGGTGTACATTGCGCAAAAAGCCGTTGATATAAGTGAATTCCGATTCAAAGGTTTCTTTGAACATGGTCACATCATAAGTAAACTCCATCGTTGTTCTCCTTCCGTCAACTCAGTTAGATTCATCATACGCCCCGACAATGACGCTGGCATTCTGCCCGCCAAAGCCAAAGGCGTTGGACATTGCCGCGCGGACAGCCATTTCTCTTGCGGTGTTCACCACAAGATTCAGGTCGCAGCCCGGATCTGGTGTGGCGTAGTTCAGGGTGGGCGGCACAATGTTAAAGCGCGCAGCCTGTATACAGGCGATCGTCTCGGTGATGCCGCCGCCTGCCATCATGTGTCCGGTCGCCCCTTTTGTGGAGCTGACTGCCACTTTGCCGTCTTTGCCAAAAACAGCCTGGATCGCCAGCGTTTCGATCTCATCCCCCACCTTGGTAGCGGTGCCGTGGGCGTTGATGTAGTCGATCCCCGACGGGGTCAGGCCGGCTTTGGCTATCGCGCGCTCCATGCAGCTGATGGCGCCGTTGCCGTCCGGGGCAGGGGAGGTCACATGGTAGCCGTCGGTGTTGCTGTCGTAGCCCAGCAGCTCGGCGTAAATGTGCGCGCCGCGCCGTTTGGCGTGCGCCTCTGTTTCGATGACCAGCGCGCCGCCGCCTTCTCCAATGACAAAGCCGTCCCGGTTCAGGTCAAAGGGCTTGCTGGCGCCGGCCGGGTCGTCATTGTTGAGGGAGAGGGCGCGGGACATAGCCAGGCCGGACACCATGATGGGGCAGAGGGTCGCGTCCGCGCCGACGGCAATGACGGACTCCGCTTCACCGGCACGGATCAGCATGGCTGCGGTGCCGATCGCGTCCACACCGGAGGCGCAGGCGGTCGAGAGGGTAAGGCTTGGGCCTTTTATCCCATGGGCAATAGCGATCTGCGCCGCGGCGATGTTGCCCTCTACCTTTGGCACAAACCGGGGGCTCACCTTATAAACGCCCTTTTTGCTGCACTCGTTCTGTGTCTCCGCGATAGTCGTGATGCCGTTGAGGGCGGAGCTCATCACGATGCCGACCCGCTCCTGCGCCACCGGCAGCCGGCTGTCCGCCAACGCTTCGTTTGCGGCGACCAGCGCGTAGTGCATAAAGGGGTCGGTTTCCCGCACCAGCTTTTTGGGCAGGTGATCCGCCGCGTGGAATTCCTTGACCTCGCCCGCGAAATGGACTGGCAGGCCGGAGGTGTCGAATTTGGTGATGGGCGCAATACCGTGCGCGCCGTGGATCAGGTTGTTCCAATACGGCTCCACGCCGATGCCAATGGGGGTTACGGCCCCCATGCCTGTGATCACAAGTTTTTGATTCATCATAGGATCGTTTCTACCACCTTTTTAGGCGGCTGAGCCCCGCAAAGGCGGCGCAGCCCGATAATTACTGAAAAAAGACCGTGGAAATCGGTTTTCAATATGTTTTAGTATATAGAAATCACTGGTAAAAGTCAAGAGGAGCCGTCTTATTAAAAAGTGAATCTGCTGAGAAATTACAATAGATGTCCTAATTTTCAATATTAAATCGACCTGTTTTTAAAAACTAAATCGGTCCGGATCAGAATTTGTCCCTGCCTTTTTATACAAAACCTTGCGCTATTCTGAAAAAAAAACCGCCGCAGCCATGCACTTTGCACAAACTTCTGTAAACTTTTCATAACGTGGCGCGGTACTTTCTTTTTCAGAAAAATTAGCACCGCACGATGGGTTTTCTGCGGCTCCCGCAAGTTCCAGAGAAACGCATCCGGCGGCAGCGATATCGCCCCGTTATTGATTAATATTTCTCAATAAATGTAATTGAGAAATATTAATCAATAAACTCTGACAAAATCATGGGTTTTATACTATAATACAGTCAGCGCGGGGATCTGCCGGTCCCTGCGGCGGAGCAGGGATGCAGCGAGCTGCCTGTCCCTGCCTGCGCTGGCGCGGCGGCGCCAATTTTTTGGGAAACGAACAAGGGGGCTTTATGCAAATGGGACAATTAGAATCCATCCGGTCTTACTGGAACATGCGGGCAGAGGGGTACTCGGCCCACAACATGGATGAACTGGAGGATCAAAACCGGATCCGCTGGGTCAACACCATCATGCGCTACGCGCCGGAACGCGAGCGCCTCAAGGTGCTGGACATTGGCTGCGGGCCGGGGTTTTTCTCCATCCTCATGGCACAGTGCGGCCACGAGGTGACAGGCGTGGACTACTCAGAGGAAATGGTGGCCCACGCCCGTCAGAATGCCGAAACCATGCGGCAGGAAATCACCTTCCGGCGGATGGACGCCCAGAATCTGGAGTTCCCGGACGGCAGCTTTGACCTGGTGATCAGCCGGAACGTGATGTGGTGCCTGGAGCAGCCGAAGCGCGCTTACAAAGAGTGGCTGCGGGTACTGCGCAAAGGCGGCCGGATCATCAACTTTGACGGCAACTTTTATCTGGACCGCTTCGACGCGGCTTACAGCGAGGCGGTCAAGGACCTGCGGGACGCGTCGGAACGGGAGCACAAGCGCTATATTGGCAACGTGGATACGGAGATCATCAACCGGATCGCCCTGGACCT
>CAZFHQ010000098.1:0-5258 GCA_964519325.1 uncultured Clostridium sp. | reverse complement strand
ATCATCATGATGTCCGGCTCAATGGCGAACACAGCCTCGTTGAGCTTCTGCAAAAAGGCAACAGCCTCCAGGTTTTCGTGGCCGCCGTCCTTGTTGGGGATCCATTCGCCATCGTTGCGGCTGTAATCCAGATACAGCATGGAGGCTACCGCGTCCATACGGATGCCGTCGATGTGATACTTCTCGATCCAGAACACAGCGCTGGAGATCAGGAAGCTGATGACCTCGTTGCGGCCATAGTCAAAGACCAGGGTACCCCAGTCGGCATGCTCGCCCTTGCGGGGGTCGGCATACTCATAGCAGGCGGCGCCGTCAAACTTGGCCAGGCCGGATTCATCCTTGGGGAAGTGCGCCGGCACCCAATCCAGAATGACGCCGATGTCCGCCTGGTGGAATTTATCCACAAAGGCCATAAAATCCTTTGGGGTGCCATAGCGGGAGGTAGGGGCAAAGTAGCCGGTGACCTGATAGCCCCAGGAATCATCGAAGGGGTATTCGGTGATGGGCATCAGCTCGATGTGGGTAAAGCCCATCTCCTTGACATAAGGGATCAGCTCGTCGGCGATCTTGTCGTAGGAGAAGTGGTTGCCGTCCTCATACTGGCGCCAGGAGCCCAGATGCACCTCATAGATGTTGACAGGGCTATTGTAATGCGGGTGCCGTTTCTTCGCCTTTTTCCAGGCGGCGTCGCCCCACTGGTAGCCTTCGATATCGTAATATTTCGAGGCGGTGCCGGGCCTTGTTTCAAAGTGGTAGCCATAGGGGTCGCCCTTGCAGATCTTGTTGCCGTCCGGCGCTTCGATGCTGTATTTGTACAGGGCGTATTCCTTCAGCACATAGGGGAGATAACACTCCCAAACGCCGTCGCTGATTTTTTCCATCGGGTTGGCAGTGTCATCCCAATCGTTAAAATCACCCACAACAGCAACCGATTTCGCATCCGGCGCCCAAACGCGGAAAACCATGGCGTCCTTGCCGTCCTGCTTTGTTTTGTGCAGGCCAAGAAACTCATAGGCTTTATAGTTTGTGCCCTGATGGAACAGGTACAGGGGAACATTATTTTCCTTGTTACCGCTCATAGTGATGTCCTCCTTTATATATAGAACTCCTTATTATTAATATGATAGCACAATTTTGAAAGAAAGCAAGTATTTTTTGGTAATTTCTTTGATAAATATGAGTAAAATTCTACAAATGTTGTTAAATTTATACAAATCAAAACAAAAAATGTTGTGATAAAAACGATTTCTGTTTGTTAAGAAAAAAACAAGCTGGTTTTTCGGAAAAAAGAGGCAGCGGAAAAAACGACGTCCGGTTCATGTTTTGGGCAAAGCTGCATATAACTTTAAGAGGGCGCCTGCCGCGGCCGGGGGCGCGATGCAATGGACGCGCCTGCAGCGGGAAAGAAAGGGACGAGACAGTGACTGCGGTAATGACCTGGATCAATACTTACATTCAGCCGATCCTGTGGGGCTGGCCCACCCTGCTCCTGATTTTGTGCGCCGGGATCTTCTATACCATCTGGCTGCGGGGGTTCCAGCTGCGGCGGGCAGGGCTGTGGCTGCGCCACACCATGGCAGCGATGTTCCGACGGAAGAAAGGGGAGCAGGGCGGCGCGGGCATTACGCCGTTCCAATCGGTGTCTACCGCGCTGGCCGGCTCCATTGGCACGGGGAACATTGTCGGCGTGGCTACGGCCATCACCCTGGGCGGGCCGGGCGCGCTGTTCTGGATGTGGGTCTCCGCCTTTTTTGGCATGATGACCATTTATGCCGAAACGGTGCTGGGCTTAAAATACCGCACAAAGGATTCTCATGGACGCTGGACTGGCGGCGCCATGTATTATCTGGAATATGGCACAGGGAAAAAGTGGCTGGGCTATCTGTTTGCCGGCGCCTGCTCCTTCGCGGCCATCGGCATGGGCAACATGACTCAGGCCAACGCCATTGCGGATTCCCTCCACGGCAGCCTGGGGATCCCCAAGCTGTGGGTTGGGCTTGTGTGCGCCGTGGTGCTGGCGGTGGTACTCATGGGCGGCATCCGGCGGATCGCCGCTGTGACAGAGAGCATTGTGCCGTTCATGTCTATTCTGTATCTGGCGGCGGGATTTATCGTGCTGGGGGTCCACTGGAACAGCGTTTTGCCGGCCTTTGGGCAGATTTTTGTCGGGGCGTTCGATTTCCGCAGCATTGCCGGCGGCGTGGGCGGCTACAGTATCCTGACTGCCATGAAGCACGGCCTCTCCCGTGGCATCTTCACCAACGAAGCGGGCCTGGGCAGCTCTGTCATGGCCCATGCCGCCGCCGAGACGGACGAACCCTGCGAGCAGGGGATGTGGGGCATTTTCCAGGTGTTCGTCGACACCATTGTGGTATGCTCCATCACCGGGCTGTGCATTTTGTCCACAGGGGTGCTTGCCACCGGCCTGGACGGCGGCGCCCTCAGCTCCAGTGCCTTTGAAACTGTGTTCGGCGTGTTCGGCAAGCACACCATGACGGTGTGCGTGGTGTTTTTTGCCTTTGCCACCATGCTGGGGTGGTCTTATTACGGCGAGTGCGCCGTGCGGTATCTGTGTACCGCCTCCGCCTGTTTGACCCGCCATGTGGGGGCGGTCATCTTCCTTTACCGCCTTCTGTATGCCGCCGCGACCTTGGCGGGGAGCTGGCTGGATCTCTATGTGGTGTGGGACTTTTGCGGCAATTTCAACGGCCTGATGGCCCTGCCGAATCTGTACGCCCTGTTGAAGCTGTCGCCGCAGGTTCGGGCTGAGACAAAGGATTATCTGCGGCGCAGGGCCGGCACGCGCGGGCGGCTCAGCGCCGGCCCGCCATAACGGAGCGTTTTTGCTGCCACGGGCAAAAAGCGATTGCGCGCGCGTCAAATTTTTGCTACAATAAAAAGCAAGCACCCCGCAGGATGCTTGCTTTTCGTTTTGCGTTATTTTGCAGAGTCGGGCTTTGTGCCGTCATGCAGCGCCATTTTCTCCTCTGTGCCTTGGATCAGGTTGAACAGGGAAGTAGAGAACAGGGGGTATTTTTCCGAGATCAGTTCAGGGGAAAGGCTGGGCGCTTTTCCGTGGCCCACACCCTTTTTCTCGCCGATGGCGTCACCGGAGGCAAGGCACTTGGCGTTGGCCTCCGTAATACTTCGCAGGGCGTCGGCCAGGCCGTCATACAGCTTGGGCGACACGGCGAACATTCCCTGGGGATTCTTGGAATTGGCGGAATATAAAATGCGGAACGCTTTGTATACGCTGACGGAAAGATAGGCGGAAAGCTCTGTGGTGAGCGGCTTGTTGTTGCATTCCTGCAGCAGGGCAAAGACAATGTTCAGGGAGTTGCCGATCAGCTTTTTGTTGAGGATCGGCAGCATACTGCCCTGGAGCTTCGGGTCCCTGGGAGAGGCGTCGGCTTCCGGCAGCTCGTCCACGGTGATGGTAGTGCCGGAGCGGCTGGGGGAACGCCCCAGCAGGTAATCGGTGGAAACATTGTAAAAGTCTGCGGTGCGCACAACAAAATCCAGGCCGCACTCCCGGATGCCCTTTTCATAGTGGGAGAGCAGCGCCTGTGAAACGCCAAGGGCTTCCGCCGCTTTTTTCTGGCTCAAGCCCCGTTCTTTCCGCAGCAGCGTGATGATACGGGGGAAGTTTTGGTTCACAGGACACACCTCTTTTCCGCGTCAGATTCTGACAAAGACCCAAAAGATTACAAACGGTAACAAATTAATTAACATATTGTAAAGTATATAATAAATTCAACATTTTGTAAAGTACTAGATGTGGTACAGAAAACGCCAAAAAGGAGCAATATCTATTATGAAATCCTACACGATCCATTTGATCCGCCACGGCATCTCGGAAGGCAACCTGAAAAAGCAGTATATCGGCAGCACAGATTCCCCCCTTTCCGCCCAGGGCGCGGAGGAGATCCGCCGCAAAGACGCGGCCGGAGCCTATCCGGGAGCGGGGCTGTTTTTCTGTTCGCCGCTGCGCCGCTGCAGAGAGACTTTGAAGCTGATCTATCCTGCGGCAGAGCCGGAGATCATCGAGGACCTGCGGGAGTGTGATTTTGGCGACTGGGAGGGCAAAAGCGCCAATGAGCTGAGCGGCGATCCGGCGTATCAGGCGTGGATTGACGGCAGGGGGACCGGCACGCCGCCCAACGGGGAGAACGGCGGGGTGTTTATGCAGCGGACCTGCCTGGCCTTTGAAAAGCTGGTGGAGCGGATGCTCCGCACCGGAAAAACCTCGGCGGTGGTGGTGGCGCACGGCGGCACCATCATGTCTATCCTCTCTACCTACGGCCTGCCCCGCGCCAGGTTCTACGACTGGATGACGGAGCCGGGCAGCGGCTATTCCCTGCGCATCACGCCGGGGCTGTGGATGCGGGACATGGTGTGCGAGGTTTACGATACCATTCCGCCCCGCACGGGCGAGGAGCGGGAACACACCATCATCGACTACGCCCGCGAAGCCGCGGCGGAGGTTTTTGCGCCCGACGAGGAAAAGAAAGAAAAATAGGGCTTGACAAGGGGCTATCCTCTTGCATATAATAAGAGTTAAGTAAATATCCCTGGAGCGATCCAGGAACCCAAAAGACAGTGAAGGGAAAAAGACAATTGGGGCAGCTTTCAGAGAGCCGGCGGCAGGTGTGAGGCGGCAGCGAGCCAGTTGTGGATAGCTCATCCCGGAGTCGCCGTCCTGAGCCGAGGGGCAAGGGGCGGACGCAGCGGCAGCGTTATTGGCCGAGGCCTTGTTGGAGGCTGACGAGGGTGCGGGGCAACCGGCACCGAATAAGGGTGGTACCGCGGAAGATTTTCGCCCCTTGCGTTTTGTTGCAGAACGAGCGCAGGGGGCGTTCTTAATTTCTGAGGTGGATCGCAGGCGGGGTTCCCAAGGGAGCCTCAATCAGCGAGCGGGATATTTATCCATGAATCACGCAAACATACCATTTTTAGATAAAGGAGAGATTACAATGTACGAAGGGTTTCGCAAGTACCGGCCGTTCCAGCCGGTGAGTTTGCCGGACAGACAGTGGCCGAACAAGGTGATCACAAAAGCGCCGATCTGGTGCAGCGTCGATCTGCGGGACGGCAACCAGGCGCTGGTCAACCCCATGAACCTGGACGAAAAGCTCCGGTTCTTCAAGACCTTGGTGGAGATCGGCTTTAAGGAGATCGAGGTGGGCTTCCCCTCCGCCTCCGAGACAGAATACGAGATTCTCCGCACCCTCATCGACCGGAATTTGATCCCGGACGAC
>CAZFHQ010000097.1:0-5291 GCA_964519325.1 uncultured Clostridium sp. | reverse complement strand
AAAAAAGAAGCAGGGACGCATACCTCCCTGCTTCTTCAGATCCATCAAACTGTAACACGCGGCGAGGCCCAGGCTTAAGCCTGGCCTTCCTCTTCTTCCTTTGCCATCTTGACCAGGGCCAGCCCTGCTGCCGCTGTAGAGACAAGGGCGAACACGCTGCCGACGCAGACATAAACCGCCTGGGCTACCACGGCTGCGGAGTTATTCTGCTGGAGTTTCTCCGGGACGAGCAGCTCGTCGCGACCCTCGTCCTCCACAATCAACGCCGCCTCGGCAGTACCCGCCGGCTCTGCGCCCGTATCCATCTTCAGGCCGAAGATCAGCAGGCCAACGCCCAGCGCAATGCCCGCCACCGCGCTGACAAAGGCAAAAATCGTGAACTTGTTTTTCATGCAGGATCACCTTCAATTCTAAAAATTTTTATTTGTTTATTGGAATATTATAGCAAATTCTGTCGAAACGATAATTCTAAATTAGAATATTATGTAAAAATAACCGATATTTATCAATTCTTTTGCATGAAAATCGGTCATCTTTCGCAATGCTTCCCCCGCTGGGCCAATCAGGTTCCCCAAAAAAAGGAAGCCGCCGGCTTCTCTTGTCCCGCTTACACTGTGGTTCCCAGGCCGGGCAGCAGCGTTTCCAGATCCGCGTCGCTCTCCGTCTCGACCGCCTGGCTGATCACGCTCTGGGGTACGGTGATGTCCGCCACGCTGTCGCCAAACGCATGGATGGTGATTTCGATCTGCGCGGTGGAGATTTCGATGGGGATCATTGCCAAAAGGGTGTCCTCGTCCAGAGATGCGGTATTATCCGCCCCGGACAGGGTGCTGAACAGCTGGACGAACACCTGCTCCAGGGTGGATTTCAGGTCGGCGGTACACTGGAGCAGCACAGCGTTTTCCGCGTCTACATAAAAGGTCATCGGCACATTGATCTGCTCAAACACAGACGCCATTTCCTCTGAGGAACCAAGGATGCCGTCCAGATCCATCATGTCGCCGGTGCCGGTCTCCTCCATAGCAGCGATCAGGTCGGCAAAGCGCAGCTCACCGCTGACGGCCACCGCCTGCACGCCGTTGACCTGCTCGGTGCCGGTGATCTCCAGATCCATGGCGTCCCGCACCATGGCGGACAACTCCTGCCCGGACGTGCCGCTGGAAGCGTCCTCCATTGATTGCCGCAGTTCCTCCGCCTTATCCGCTGAGACAGACTCCTTTTGCCACTGCGCGTCTGAGCCGTCTTCATCGCTGGACAGATACATCACATAATCGTCGCCGTCCGGCACCAGATAAAGCTCCGTCTGCTCGCTGTTTTGCTGGCCGGCCGCGTCCGACGCCGCGCTCACCGCCATATGGAGCTGGAACGGGTCCTGCTTGAGGGCCATGTCAACGGCGGCGTTCATCTGCATCCGTTCATTTTCTCCGCTGTAGCTCTCGCTGATGTCCAGGTCGATCCCCACGGTCAGGTCGCAGTTCTGCGCCGTTCCCATGTTGTCATACACCTGATCCATCAGCGCGTCGGGATCCAGGCTGGCCGTTTCCGTCCCGCAGGCCGCCAGCGGCAGCGCCATGGCTGCCGCAAGGCCCAGGGCTGCAAATTTTGCACCAAGATTGTATTTCATCGCAGTTACCTTCTTTCAGTCAAATTTCATTCCATTTTCACCTGTTTCACTTATTTTATCGTGTTTTGAAGCAAAAAGCAATAGCATAAGCCGGTTCGATCCGACCAATTACCGCAGGATGGCAAACGCCATATACGCGGCATACAGGGCTGTCATGATCCCGCCCTCTACGCGGGTGATCTTCTTCTTTGTGATGGCAAAGAGATACACCATGACGCAGGACGCCAGCACGATGATCATATCATACAGGGACTCCATATCCAGCGAAAGCGGGCTGATGATGGACGACGCCGAGATGATGAACAGGATATTGAAGATATTGGAGCCGATGACATTGCCCACGGCAATGTCGCTCTCGCCTTTTCGAGCGGCCATAATGCTGGTGACCAGCTCCGGCAGAGAGGTGCCGATGGCCACCACGGTGACGCCGATGAGAGTCTCGCTGGCGCCAAAGGACGCGGCGATGTCGCTGGCGCCGTTGACCACCAGCTGGCCGCCGACCACAACGCCTGCCAGCCCCAGCACCGCCATGATGATGCTCCTGGACAGCTTGACGGACTTGTCCTGCACCTTGGCAAGCTCCGCCTGGGGGACAGCCTCCAGTTCGGGGTCTTCGCTGCGGCCCTTCAGTCCGGCATGGATCGTCATATACATAAAGATGCAGAACAGGATCGCCAGCAGGATGCCGTCGCCGCGGGAAACAAGCCCCTGGTCTCCGCCCAGCCAAACGTCGGCGCTGGCGGCGAACAGCCCAACGCAGGCCGCCAGCATGAGCAGATAGTCCTTATTCATAATGGAACGCGGCACCGAGATGGGCTTGATCATGGCGCACACGCCCAGCACCACTAAAATGTTGAACAGATTGGAGCCGGTAATGTTGCCCACGGCAATGCCGGTTTGCCCGGTGATGGACGCGGTGATGCTGACGGCGGCCTCCGGCGCGCTGGTGCCAAAGGCCACGATGGTCAGGCCGATGATGAGCGTTGGGATCTTAAAAAAACGGGCGATGCCGGAGCTGCCCTCCACAAACACGTCGGCGCCCTTGACCAGCAGGACAAAGCCGCCGATCAAAAAAATGTAAGGCAATACATAAGACATAAACTGGTTCCTCCTTTTCAGCCGCAACAAAAAAGACTTTTATTGCAGCGGCACACTACAATAAAAGTCTTGCTCTAATACGGCTGTATTATGTGCGGCACGGATGCAAAGCAACGTGAATGACGACACCGCACAGCGCCGCGGCCAGCGCAGCGCCAAGCTACTCCCCTTTATTTGCTCTTATTATACGGGATGGGTCCGGCCTTGTCAACCGGATTTTGACAAATTTTTCCCGCTTGCCCCGCAGGGCAGCCGCTGAGCCGACCAGTGCGGTACGGCTCCAGATCCAGGGCGATATAACGGAAGCCCAGCGCCCGCAGCTGTTCCGCGATGCGTTGGCGGGCGCCCGCCACAATGGCAAAGCCGGCCTCGTCCGTTTCGATCCGCGCCACCGCCCCATGGTGCCGCACCCGCACCTGCCGAAGCCCCAGGCTATGGAGCAGAGCCTCCGCCTGCTCCACCTGGGCCAGCTTTTCCCGCGTGATGGCGTCGCCGGTAGGGATGCGGGAGGCCAGGCAGGCGCCGGAGGGCTTGTCCCACACGGCAAGGCCATAGCGGTGCGCTAATTGCCGGATGTCGCCCTTGGTCAGTCCCGCTTCCAGCAGGGGAGACGCAACGCCAAGCTCCTGGAGCGCCCGTCGCCCGGGGCGGAAATCCTCCAGGTCGTCCACGTTGCTGCCCTCTGCCGCCTCCATGCCCAGGGCATTGGCAAGGCAGAGGATTTTTTCAAATAAAAAGCGCTTGCAAAAATAGCAACGCTCCGGCGGGTTTTGCCGGAACTCCGGCAGGGCCAGCACGTCTGCCGGCAGCACATGGAGCCGCACCCCCAGGCTGCCCGCGAACGCGGCGGCCTCGCGCTGCTCCCGCGCGGGCATGAAGTCGCCGGTCACAGTAATGGCGGCAGCGTTTCCCCCCAGCGTCCTGTGGGCGGCCCACAGCAAAAAGGAGGAATCCACCCCGCCGGAAAAGGCCACCGCCACCCGCTGCTTCTGCCGCAGGAGCGCCTGCAGCCGCTGGAATTTTTGTTGCGCCGTTTCGTTCATGTGCGTTTCCCCTCTCCCGCTAAAACCGCACGGGCAGCCGCCGGGCGATCTCCATGGTGTTTGCTGTCACATGGCAGCACACCGCCAGAATCTCCACCCCGGCGTCCCTGGCCTGCTCCAGCGCGGCGGCAAAAGCCGGGTCCCGCGCCCTGTTTGGCGTAAAATAGCGTGCCTGCTCCATCTGCGCCACAAAGACCACATAAGCCCCAAGGCCCTGGGCGGCGCAGCCGCACAGCTCCAGCAGATGCTTTCTGCCCCGCTGGGTAGGCGCGTCGGGGAACAGCACCACGCCGTCCTCCTCCAGCGTGACGCCCTTGACCTCCAGAAAGCTGCTCCTGCCGTCGGCCTCCACATAAAAATCGAACCGTGAGCTGCCGTATACCGCCTCCCGCTTGAGCAGGGTGATCTGCTGGAACAAGCCGCTGCGGGGCAGCCATTCCGCCACGGCGGCATTGGGCGCCTGGGAATCCATATTGATCAGCAGGCCGTTCTTTTCCACCGCCACCAGGGAGTATTTTGTCTTGCGGGCCGGATTGCCGCTGCGCTCCAGATAGACCGGCGCGCCGTCGGTCAGCAGCTCTTTACAGCGGCCGGTGTTTTTCACATGGCAGACCTCGATTTGGCCGTCGAGCTCCACAAGGGCGATAAACCGGTTGGGCCTGCTGCGGAACACGCCCCGCCGGATCGTTTGATATTCCATTACAGCAAGGTGGCCCGCAGCTCCTCCGCGGATTTTGGCGAGAGATACCCCGGCGCGATGTCAAAGATGGTCTTGGCGCCGGCCGCGCCTTCCCTGGCCAGCTTGTACGCCGCGCGGGCATAGGCGACCAGCACGCTGGAGGTAAACTCCGGATTGGAGTCCAGCTTGATGCTGAATTCCATCACATGGGAGTTGGCGCCGCCTGCGCCGGTTTTGCCAGTGCGGATCACGCTGCCGCCGTGGGGGATGCCGCTGTGGTCCCGTTCCATTTCCGCTTTGGAGATGAAATGCACCGTGGTGTCGTAATCGGCAAAATATTTCGGCATGGTCTTGATGGCCTCCTCAATTTGCTGGAGGTCAGCGCCCTCCTCCGCTACGACAAAGCATTCCCTGGTGTGCTTTTGGCGGGTGGTCAGCTCTGGGTTTTCGCCATTGCGCACCGCCTGCACCGCGCTCTCCACCGGAATGGTATACTGCCGCGCGTCAACAACGCCGGGAATGCGGCGCACCGCGTCGGAATGGCCCTGGCTGACGCCCTTGCCCCAGAAGGTATAGTCCGCGCCCTCCGGCAGGATGGCCTCGGCCATCATCCGGTTCAGGGAGAACAGGCCAGGGTCCCAGCCAATGGAAATGATGGCTACGTTGCCGCCCGCTTTGGCCGCCGCGTCCACCGCGGCAAAGTGCTGCGGGATGTTGGCGTGGGTGTCAAAGCTGTCCACCACGTTGAACCGGCTGGCCAGCGCCGGCGTCTGCTTTGGCAGGTCGGTGGCGCTGCCGCCGCACAAAATCACCACGTCCAGCTCCGCTGCGTGGGCGTCCATGTCCT
>CAZFHQ010000096.1:2214-5322 GCA_964519325.1 uncultured Clostridium sp. | reverse complement strand
TTAAAAGAAGAGCGTCAGTTAGCGGCCCAGCGGAAATATAACAACACCAAAAAGGAAATCAGCCGGCTGTACGGCATTGTGGAGCAGCAGCGCCAGTGGAATCGGGAAAAGAACATCAAAACGGCGGAGAGCAAGCTGAAGGCCATCCGCAAATTGGAGGACACACTGGAAGAAGCGGAGGAAAACAACGAGCAGATCCGCTTTGATTTTTCGCCACGGAATCGGGGCGGCAACGACGTGCTTCAGGTAAAGGACCTTTCCCTCGCCTTTACCGCGGAGCCATTGTTCCAGCACGTCGACCTCCATCTGCGCCGTGGGGAGCGGGTCTTTCTGCTGGGGCCGAACGGCTGCGGCAAAACCTCCCTGTTCAAGACGATTTTGGAAAAATACACGCCACGATCCGGCTCCATCCGGCTGGGGGCGAACATCGACGTGGGCTACTATGACCAGGTCCAGGAGGGACTGGACCCGAATAAAACCGTGCTGGACACCGTGTGGGACGCTTATCCCCACCTGAGCCAAACGGAGCTGCGCAGCGCCCTGGCTCTGTTTCTCTTTCAAGGCGAGGACGTCTTTAAGGAGATCGGCGCCCTGTCCGGCGGCGAGCGGGCGCGAGTGCTGCTGCTCCAGCTCATGATGGCCCGTGACAACCTGCTGATGCTGGACGAGCCGACCAACCACCTGGACATCAAGTCCTGCGAAGCCCTGGAAACCGCCCTGCAGGGCTACACCGGCACCATGCTTGTCATCTCCCACGACCGGTACCTCATCAACAAGCTGGCCACCCGCATCGTGGCGCTTTCGCCGGACGGCCTGCGGGAATACAACGGCAACTATGACGACTATGCCGCGGCCGTCAAACAGCAGGCGGCGGAAACGGAAAAGCGGACAGAACCGGCAGACGCCGGGCCGGAAAAGCCCAACGCCTACAGGCAGCAGAAGGAAAACAAGGCGGAACAGCGCAGGCTGCGGGCCGCGCTGCGCAAAACAGAGGACGCCATTGAGGCAACGGAGCGGGAGCTGGCCCAGCTGGAGGAAGCCCTCTCCGCGCCGGAAACCGCCAGCGACTATGCCGCCGCCATGGAGCTGACCCATCAGATGGACGGGCTGCGCCAATTGCTGGAGGAACAAATGGAAGAATGGGAGCGCTTGTCGGAACAGCTGCTCCCCTGAAGTGCGGGCAAAAAAAGCAGGACGCTGAAAAACGTCCTGCCCTGCGGTCAGCCGCGGCTATTTTTTCCCAAACAAGCTAAAGCGCCGGTCTGTTTTTTTGGCTTGCGCATCGCTTTGGTCCGCTCCCACAGCAAATTTTTGCAGTTCCTGAAAAAGATCGTCCGCCTCGCCTTCCCCGCACTCCACCTGCACCGTCAGCGGCTTGGAGAGATCCAAGCTGAAAATACCGATCAGGGATTTCCCGTTGATCCGGTATCTGCCGCCGCACAAAAAGATCGAAAAGGGATATTGGCTGGTGATCTTGACGAACTCGTTGACTTTATCTCCACCCGGCAAAAGCACCTTCATAGACTGTGTTGTCTGCACTTTGATTTTCCTCCAATTGCGTAATCATGGTACTACCGTAGCATACATTCACAAAAATGTCAACTAATTTTGTGTAAATTTAGTATAAATTAAAATAATCTGTAATCTGTTCCATCGGGGGTTGCGCTATGAAAGTTTCGGTCATTACCCTTGGCTGTAAAGTAAATCAATATGAATCGGAGGCCATGCTCTCGCAGCTGGTCAAGGCCGGCTTTTCCCCCTGCAAAAAAGGCGAGCCGGCCGACGTGGTGCTGCTGAACTCCTGCACGGTCACCGCCGCCAGCGACCAGAAGGTGCGCCAGGTGCTTCACAGATCCCGCCGCGCCAACCCGGACGCTGTGATCGTGCTCACCGGCTGTATGCCCCAGGCCTTCCCGGAGGAGTCGGAGGCCCTCAGCGACGCCGACATCGTGCTGGGCAACAGCAACCGCTCCGCCCTGCTCCGGCACATCATGACCTACCTTTCCACGCGCCAGCGGATCATTGACATTGTGCCGCATGAACAAGCCGCCAAATTTGAACCCATGCAGATCGACACCTTCCACGGCCGGACCAGGGCTTTCCTTAAGATCCAGGACGGCTGCAACCGGTTCTGCGCCTACTGCATCATTCCCTACGCCAGAGGGCGGGTGCGCTCCAAGCCCTTGCCGGACGTGCGGGCGGAAATGGAAGCGCTGGCCGGCCACGGCTTTCAGGAGGTGGTGCTCACGGGCATCAACCTTTCCTGCTACGGGCAGGACCTGGGCCTGCACCTGTGCGACGCTGTGGAAACAGCCTGCCAGGTGGATGGCATCCAGCGGGTGCGCCTTGGCTCTTTGGAGCCGGAGCAGCTCAGCGGCACGGTGATCCAGCGGCTGGCGCAGCAGGAGAAGCTGTGTCCTCAGTTCCACCTTTCGCTGCAAAGCGGCTGCGACGCTACCCTGCGACGCATGAACCGCCATTACAACACAGCGGAATATCGGGAGATCGTGGCCAACCTGCGGCGCACCTTTCCCAACTGCGCCATCACCACCGACATCATGGTCGGCTTTCCCGGTGAAAGCGACGCGGAGTTTGCCCAAAGCCTTGCCTTCGCGGAGGAGATCGCGTTTGCGCGGGTACACGTTTTTGCCTATTCCCGCCGCCCCGGCACAAAAGCCTGCGACGCGCCGGACCAGCTGGCCAACAGGGTCAAGGAGCAGCGCAGCCGGTCCATGTCCGCCGTGACTGCCGCTACCCAAGCAGCATTCCTCCAGCAGCAGGTCGGCACTGTCCAGCAGGTACTCGTGGAGCGGGAAACCGCTTCCGGCATACTGGAGGGCTACACCAAAAATTACACGCAGGTGCAGTTCCCCGCCCCGCAAGCGCTCTGCGGAACGATCTGCCCTGTCCGGATCACCGGCGTAGAGGCAGCCCACTGCACCGGCGTTCCCGCCGCCGCTGAATAAATACAAAACGTAGTTTTAGTATAAAATAATACAGTTTGTTTATCATCGCATCCTCGGTTTTGCCGGGGATTTTTTGCGCCGCCGCTACTTCCGGCATACTGGAGGGCTACACCAAAAATTACACGCAGGTGCAGTTCCCCGC
>CAZFHQ010000096.1:0-2114 GCA_964519325.1 uncultured Clostridium sp. | reverse complement strand
CCGGCGTAGAGGCAGCCCACTGCACCGGCGTTCCCGCCGCCGCTGAATAAATACATGTCGTAGTTTTAGCATAAAATAATACAATTTGTTTATCATCGCATCCTCGGTTTTGCCGGGGATTTTTTGCGCCGCCACTACAGCGCCTCCATCACGTTGGCCAGCTCAGCTTCCGCCGCCGCACTCTCCAACTGCTCGCAGCTATACAGCGCAAAGCCATCGCAGCCAAGCTCCCGCCCCAGGGTGATCTGACGGGCCAGAATGCGGTCGCTGTTTTTCCACGTTCCCTCATCCGCGTCGGAGGAAACCTTATACAGCCCCAGCCCAAAATACAGCTTGACGTCGGGGTTCGTCACCAAAGCGCGCCACTGGCTGGCCGCTTCGTCATAGGGCAAATAGGGGTTCTCAAAATTATAGTACAGCTGGGGGCAGATGTAATCCACATAACCGGCGGCGCTGCACCAGGTTGTCACATCGGCGCCGATCTTCTCATCGTTCTCCACATTGCCCTGGGGCGACACCCCAAACGCCACCGTTGGGTCAGCCTCCTTTACCGTGCGGTAAACAAGCGCGATCAGCGCGTTAACATTCTCCCGCCGCCACTGTGCCTGCGGCAGCGCTGTCTCCCCCTCCGCCAGGGCGTCGCAGTATGCCTGATAGGTGGCCGCGTCAAAGCCGCTGTCGGTGGTGGGATAAAAGTAATCGTCGAACTGAACCCCGTCCACGTCATACTGTTTCACGATCTCCCCCACACCGTCGGCAATGTACTGCCGCACCGCCGCGACGCCCGGATTCAGATACACGCCGTCCGTTTCCTCACAAGCTAAGCACCAGTCCGCTTTTTCCGGATCCCCCATCCACAAACGGGCTGGGTTTGTCTCGGCCAGTGTATCCGGCACACCGTTTCCCTGCACCCGCAGCGGATTGACCCAGGCGTGGAGCAGCAGACCAGCGTCATGGGCGGCCTGCACCATGTAGGCCAGCGGGTCATAGCCGGGGTCAGCGCCCTGAATGCCGGTCAGGCAGGCGGACCAGGGAAACAGCGCGGAGGGATAAAACGCGTCCGCAAAGGGGCGCACCTGGACGATCAGCGTATTGATCTGGTGCGCCAGGGCGCTTTCCACGATCCCGTCGAATTTCGCTTGAAACGCGGCCGCGCTCTGATCCTCCTCCCCGCTCATCTGCAGGCTGAAATAAGGCACCCAAACAGCGTACAGTTCTTCCTCGCTGACCAGCGCTGCTTCCGCTGCGGTCCGGCTGTCCTCCCCGCCTGCGGACGCTTGTTCCGCCGTATAATTACCATTTGTATTTTCTTTTGTAAATATTACCAACAGGACTGTAAGCACCAGCGTTCCGACCGCCAGAAGCAAACCGTACCGGCCCAGCCACCGTTTTCCCATGTTCCCCTTCCCTCCCGCCGCATTTGACAGAACAGGCAATTTCCTGTAAAATGGCTAGAATAACCTTATCTTCATATATAATGCAGTTGGGAGAAACGATATGCGTACTTTTTTGATTCTCAGCGGAATTTATTTTTCCGCTATGAATTTGCTTGCGGTAATCGTGACCTGGAGCGACAAGCGCCGCGCGAAAAAGGGGAAATGGCGGGTACCGGAGGCGCGGCTGATGCTGCTTGGCGCGCTGGGCGGCGCGCTGCTGGAATGGGTGACCATGAAAGCGATCCGCCACAAAACCACCCGCAAAAAATTCATGGTGGGCCTGCCGGTGCTGTTCCTGCTGCATTGTGCGCTGTGGGGGCTGCTGTTTTATCTGCTGTGGACGAACGGGATATCAGGCTAAACAAAAAGACACACGACGTTCTGTTCCCTGGCCGGTTCCCTCCGCCTGCCCGCGCCCAAAGCGGAGTCATGCTGGCTTGGCGCGGCCGCAGGGCGCCGGAAAACAGAAGGATTTCAGCCTTTGTCGCCTTGCTTTGCATGGCTGGCAAAGGCTGATTTTCGCGAGGGAAGGTTTTTCCTGCAGGGCAATTTTGACCGGAGTAGCGTTACATGCGCGGGCAAAAAACGAACGGCAGCGAACAGCAGGCCGGCGCGCCGCCGCAACGTGTAAAAATGTGTAAAATTTCGCAAAAAAAAAAGGGCGCCGCCCCCTCTGGA
>CAZFHQ010000095.1:0-5361 GCA_964519325.1 uncultured Clostridium sp. | reverse complement strand
TTTCGCTTGCGTATCACGGTTTGGACTATCCGGTACAGGCGGCAGGCTTTGCGGAGGGGAGCGCGTTTCTCATCGTTGCCGATGTGCTGGACTGCGCCCAGTCCTATGTGAACCTGGAATCGGCGGGCGGCAATGCCTTTACCGGTTCCATTCACGGTCACGCCTTCAAAATTTATGCGGACGAGGGCGGCGTGATCCAGTCGATCGACGCAGAGGACGCGCTGCGGGTCGAATTTCTGCCGCAGGCGGAAGGCGGCTGACACATCGGTATGGAGATTGATCTGGCGACGGCACTGCAAGCCGTCGCTTTTTCTATCTCAAAAACCTCCGGCGCAATTACAACTCGATCTTTTTCCGCAGCGCGTGCAGCGCCTTCTTTTCAATGCGGGATACATACGAGCGGGAAATGCCAAGGCGGGCGGCAACCTCCCGTTGGGCAAGGGGCTTTGCTTCCGGCAGCAGCACATACCGCAGCAGGATGATTTGTTGTTCCCGCCCAGACAATTCTGTCTGGATGGCGGCTTTCATTTTTTCAATCCTGATTTTCCGGTCCAGGTTTTCCGCGATGTTATCCTCCGCAGCCAGGGTGTCCAGCAGGGAAAGGGTGTTCCCGTCCTTATCTGTGTCGATCGGTTCGTTGATGGAAATATCCTGCGCTGTCTTTTTTGTGCTGCGAAAATACATCAGCACCTCATTTTCCACACACCTGGCGGCATAGCTGGAGAGCCGAATCCCCTTTTGCGGGTCAAAGGAATCAATGGCTTTGATCAGCCCAATGGTGCCGATGGAGATCAGGTCGTTCTGGTCATAGGGGGCAGCGTAATATTTTTTGATCACATGGGCCACCAGCCGCAGGTTATGCTCGATCAATTTGTCGCGGGCATGCTGGGCTGATGATGGGTCGCCGCTTTGCATCGCGTCCAAACAGCGCCGCTCCTCCTTAGCCGAAAGCGGCCTTGGAAAGGAATCGGAGCCGGACACATGCAGGATTAGAAACAACAGGTTGCTGAACAGGCTGGAAAGGATTCCCAACAAGCTATCTCCTCCTTGCGCTTTTTATCAATGTATGTGCGGGACGAGTCAATTTATCAAAAAAAATTGCGGCGCGGCATTATTGCCGGCCGCTGGCTTCTTGCCAGTGGCGGAATTCCCTGTTATAATGGGAAAAGATTTTTAAGCTGGAGTTAAAGTTAGCGCGCTATTCTGACGGACAGAACAGGAGGGGATAGGGATGCGGCTGTTATTAGCGGAGGATGAAAAAGAGCTTTCCCGGGCGCTGGTCACAATCTTGAGCCATAGCCACTACGCGGTGGACGCTGTGAGCAACGGCCAGGACGCGCTGGATTATTTGGAGACAGAGCTGTATGACGGTGTGATCCTGGACATTATGATGCCAAAGATAGACGGCCTCACTGTGCTGCGCACAATCCGTGCCGCGGGCAATCAGGTGCCGGTGCTGCTGCTTACGGCAAGATCTGAAATCGACGACCGGGTTGCCGGACTGGACAGCGGCGCCGACGATTACCTGACCAAGCCCTTTGCCACAAAGGAGCTGCTGGCGCGGATCCGTGCCATGACGCGCCGGCACACGGAGGCGGTCGATTCTGTGCTGGCCTTTCAGGACATCCGGCTGAATCGGGCGACCTTTCTGCTCTCCGGCCCAAAGACCAGCTTTCGCCTTGCCAACAAAGAATTCCAGATGTTGGAGATGCTGATGGCCAATCCGGGGCAGGTGATCGCCACAGAGCGGTTCCTGGAGAAAATTTGGGGTTATGACAGCGACGCCGAGCAAAATGTGGTGTGGGTCTATATCTCCTATTTGCGGAAAAAACTGGTAGCGCTTGGGGCAAACGTGAAAATCAAAGTGGCGCGGAATCTGGGATACTCCCTGGAGGCGCTCCATGATTAAGTCGCTGCGGAGAAAATTCATCGCCATCGCCATGGCTTCGGTCATCATTGTGCTGGGGTGCATCATGGTCATCGCGAATCTGGTCAACTACAGCAGCGTCAACCGGGACGCCGACGCTAAGCTGACGATCCTGGAGGAGAACGACGGCATTTTCCCCAGGGGCGGCGAGCCGGGGGACGGCCTGAAATTGCAGGGTTATGGCATCTCGGCCGAAACCCCTTTTGATACCAGGTATTTTTCGGTTCGGCTCAAAGAGGACGGAACGTTGTTGGCGGTGGATACAGGGAAAATCGCCGCTGTGTCCACAGAGACTGCCGCCGCTTATGCCGCCGAGCTGTGGAGCCGCGGCGCGGAAAGCGGGTTTCAGGACAGCTACAAATATCGGGCGGTTACGCAGGCGGACGGCACGGTGCTTTATCTTTTTTTAGACTGTACCAGGGAGCTGGACACCTTTTATGCTTTTCTGCTGACAAGTCTGCTGGTCAGCGGAGTTGGGCTGCTGCTGGTATTCCTGCTGGTGCTGCTTTTCTCCCGGCTGCTGCTCCGCCCTGTAGCGGAAAGCTACCAAAAGCAGCGGCAGTTCATCACGGACGCCAGCCATGAGCTGAAAACCCCGCTGACCATCATTGACGCCAGCGCCGATGTGCTGGAGATGGAAAACGGGAAGAACGAGTGGACAGGGAGCATCAAAAAGCAGGTGGCGCGGCTCGCGTCGCTGACCGAAAAGCTGGTGTTCCTATCCCGCATGGAGGAGGCCGGCGACCACTCGCCCCGAACAGACTTTTCCCTTTCTGACGCGGTGCTGGAGACTGCCAGATCCTTTGAGCCGCTGGCTTCCGCCCAGGGCAAGACAATGCTTCTGGAGGTAGCGCCCAACATCACCCTGCACGGGCAGGAATCGGCGATTCGCCAGCTTGTCTCCATTTTGCTGGAGAACGCCGTAAAATACACGGAGGAGGGGGATGCGATCACACTGTCGCTGCGCGCATCCGGTAAGCTCAAGACCCTCGTTGTGGCGAACCCCGCGCCAAACCTTACGCCGGGCAAGTGGGATGTGCTGTTTGAGCGCTTTTACCGCGCGGACGTTTCCCGCAGCTCTGAGACCGGCGGCTATGGGATCGGCCTTTCTGTCGCCGCGGCGATCGTCGCTGCCCACAAGGGCAAGATCCACGCCCGCTGCACCGAAGAGCATCAGATGTTGTTTACCGTCACGTTATAAAGCCGCCATACAAACGCGGGGCTTTCCTATGCGGGAGAGCGCCGCGTTTCTTTTCGCTTGCTTAAGGTTGATTTTAGTTTCGGGTGCTATCCTGAAGCCAAAATGAAAGGAAGTGACTTCCTATGGCATATCAAGCTGTATTTCAACGGTATGAGATGAAATATCTGCTCACCGTGCCGCAGTACCACGCGATGCTGCGGTTCCTGGCGCCATATATGCGGCCGGACGACTACGGGAAAAGCACTGTCTGCAATCTTTATTTTGACACCCCGAACTTTTTGCTTGTCCGCAGATCCCTGGAGCGTCCCGTCTATAAAGAAAAGCTCCGCCTGCGCAGCTATGGCGTTGCCAATGCGGACAGCGAAGCCTTTGTGGAATTGAAAAAGAAATTTAAAAAAGTAGTGTATAAGCGGCGGGTCGTTCTGCCGGAAGCCCGTGCCATGGGCTACCTGTGCCGGGGCGAAGCAGTGCCGGAAACACAGATCACCAGGGAGATCGGCTATGCGCTGCAACGATACGCGCCCCTAGCGCCAAAGGTGTTCCTTTCCTATGAGCGGGAAGCGTTTTATGCCAAGGAGGATCACGATTTCCGCGTTACCTTTGACCGGAATATCCTGTGGCGGGACTATGATCTGAGCCTTTGCAGCGGTATTTACGGCACGCCGGTTCTGCGGGAAAACCAGGTGCTGATGGAAGTGAAAACCGCTATGGGGGTCCCGATGTGGCTGGCCCGTTATCTCAGTGCCAACGGGATCTTTCACACATCCTTTTCAAAATACGGAACAGCCTATCTGGCCATGCGGAACGGAAACAAAGGAGGACTCCACTATGCTTGACACGATTTTTCACGGCCTGTTTGACAGCGCCGCCACCACAGTGATCTCTGTGCCGAATTTTTTGCTGTGCGTCGGCGTGGCACTGGTCATCGGGATTTTCCTAGCGCTGATTTACGCCTATAAAAGCTATTACACCAAGAGCTTTTTGATCACGCTGGCGTTGCTGCCCGCTGTAGTCTGCGTCGTCATTATGATGGTCAACGGCAACGTCGGCGCGGGCGTCGCGGTGGCAGGCGCGTTCAGCCTGGTGCGGTTCCGCTCGGTTGCGGGTACAGCACGGGACATCTGCACGATTTTCCTCGCCATGGGCGCCGGACTGATCGTTGGCATGGGCTATCTGGCTTATGCGGGGCTGTTTGCGCTTGTGATGGGACTGGTCATGATCGTGTATCAAAGCATCGGCTTTGGCGAGAAAAAGTCAGCGTCGAAAAAGAAGGTGCTGCGCATTACGATTCCGGAGGACTTGGACTACACCGGCGTATTTGACGACCTGCTCCGGCAATACACCAGCGCCTATCAGGTGGTCGCTGTAAAAACTACCAATATGGGCAGCCTGTTTAAGCTGACCTATCAGATTACCCTGAAGGATCCGGCGCAGGAAAAGGCGATGATCGACGCCCTGCGCTGCCGTAATGGAAATTTAGAAATCAGCGTATCGAGACAGGAGGTTGGCGCAAATGAACTATAACAACAAAAAGAGAAAAGCGGCGGCTGTGTTTTGCGCTCTGCTGCTGAGTGCTGCCCTTGGGGGCTGCGGCGCACAGACCGGCGCCGGGGAGGGGTTGTCCTCCTCCGCTTCAGAGGAATCCAGTTCCGTTACTGTCAGTCTGGATGTGGATTCCATGTTTACCGACCGGGACAAGGAGGTCGGCTATGACGAGAGCACGGCAGTTTCTATCCAGCTTGCCGACGGCGCTACCGTTTGTGATTCAGACGGCGTTGCCATCGACGGCGACACCGTTACCATTACAGCGGAGGGGACATATCTGCTCTCCGGCACGCTGACAAACGGACAGATACGGGTAGAGACGGAAAAGACCGAAAAAGTGCAGCTGGTGCTGGACAATGTGAACATTAACTGCGACACCAGCGCGGCCATTTATATCAAGCAGGCGGATAAAGCATTCCTGACCCTGGCCAGCGGCTCGGAAAATACCCTTTCCAATACAGACGAGTTTGTGGATATTGATGAAAACTCCATCGACAGTGTGATCTTCTCCAAAGAGGACCTGACGCTCAATGGCGGCGGCACGCTGACGGTCAATTCCGCCTGCGGCCACGGGGTCGTCTCTAAAGATGACCTTGTGATTACCGGCGGCACTTATCAGATTACCGCTGCCAGTCATGCCCTTTCCGGCAAGGACAGCGTTCGCATTGCGGAAGGCTCGTTTGTGCTG
>CAZFHQ010000094.1:0-5365 GCA_964519325.1 uncultured Clostridium sp. | reverse complement strand
CTTTGTTCCCATTGTCGGAACGGCCCTGGGAGAGGCCTTCGGCACGGTGCAAAGCTGTGCCAAGGTGTTAAAATCCGGCGTCGGCGCTTTTGGGATCCTTGCCATTGGTTTTCTCTTTCTGCCCATCCTGATCCAGTGCGTCCTCTGGGTGCTAACCTTGTCGGTCTCAGCGGGCATCGGCGATGTTTTTGATCTCAAAGAGGTAGCAGGCCTGTTGCGGTCGGTGTCCAAGGTGATCTCCATGCTGATTGCCATTTTGCTGTGTTTTGTGGTAATGCTGGTTGTCTCACTGGAAATTATTATGATGACAGGAGGGAGTGTGTAATGGGGGAGGTGCAGCAGTGGGCATGGTCCCTCTGCCTGCTGATCCTGATCAGCACCATTCTCCAATATGTGATGCCCGGCGGGACGATGCAGCGCTCGATGAAGCTGGTGCTGGGCGGTTTTGTTGTGCTCGGTATGATCCAGCCAGCGGCCAGCCTTGCCCAGTCAGCCGACTGGAGCGTTTCCATCGCGGTGGACGATACTACCGCAGAGCACTATCTGGAGCAAGCAAACGACAGGATCTTATCCCAGGCACGCGCCAACGTATCGGCTGTCATAGCAGAAAAACTGACGCAGCTGGGCGTGCAGGCGGAAAATATCACGGTGGAAATGGATACGGACGCGGACAACTGCATAGTTATAGACAAAGCGGTTATCGGGCTTCATGCTTCCGACGCCGACAAAGCGGAACAGCTCAGGCAGGCGGTGTGGTCAAGTCTTGGAATACAAACGGAGGTTGTGATCAATGGCGGATGAAAAAAAGCTGTCCCCCGCAAAGCTGCTGACCCGCCTGGCGGAGAATAAGCGGTACAGGACAGTGTTAGTTGTGATTGGGCTGGGGCTGATCGGCGCGATTTTCCTCTCCGGCTTTTGGCAGAAGGAGAAAGTCACGGAGGATGAGATTCGTACAACGGCGGCGTCTACAGATCAGACCATGGAAGAATACGCGGCCCAATTGGAAGATAGCCTGACCGAAATGCTGCAAAACATAAAAAATGTGGGAGAGGTACAGGTCATGGTGACGATCGCAAAGGGGGTGGAAAACGTTTATGCCACAGAGGAAAAGACGAGCAAGCAGGTGACCAACGACAGGAACTCGGACACAGACACGAAGAACCAGGAAAATGATAATACAGAAACCACCTATATTTTACTCAAGGATTCCAGCGGTGGGCAGCAGGCAATCACCGTCACGCAGATCCAGCCGGTCGTCAAGGGCGTTGTGGTCGTCTGTGAGGGCGGGGACCAAATCGCGGTCCGGCAGCAAGTGGTTCAGGCTGTGACAACGGCGCTGGATCTATCGTCGGCAAAAGTCTGTGTCGTCAGCTCAAAATAGAAATGTAGTGCAGGAGTGAAGCGTTATGAGTTTTGGAAAACGGCAATTAATTTTAGCAACCTTAGTGGTGTCGCTGGGCGCGGCGGTCTATTTAAACTGGCAGTTCTCTGGGGACGGCGGCATCGAAGCCGCGGACGCCAGCGCGTCTGACACAGAGCTGGGGACCGCGCAGCTGGTGAACGGCTCGCCGGACGTCTCCAGCCAGCCGGAAGAAACACAGGAGGATACGTCTACACCGGCAGAGGATTCTGCGGCGGCTTCCGCCCCAACTGACTCGGAGATGGAAACGGCCTCCGGCTCCGAAGCTGCGGAAGAAGCAAACGCAGGCGCCGGAGAGGATTATTTTACGGAGGCACGGCTGACCCGTCAGCAGACACGGGACGAATCCCTTGATTTGCTGAACGAGACTTTAGACAACGGCAATGCCTCCACCGAAGAAGTGCAGGCGGCCGTAGAGGAATCGGCTGCCATTGCAAAAAACCTGCTCAACGAAAGCAATATTGAAAGCCTGATCAAAGCCAAAGGCTATACCGACTGCGTCGCTTTCATTCAGGGTTCGGATTGCAGCGTCGTTGTGGGGAAACCATCTGAATTCACCGCGGAGGATGCCGCGATCATCAAAGATATCGTTGTGGGGCAGTGCGACGTCCCGTCCAGCAACGTCAAAATCGTAGACCATGTCACATCCTGAAAAATACTTTTGAAAATTGTTTTGCGACAGGTGTTTCCTCCCAGCGGATTTTGTGGTATACTGTAACTGTGGAAGTTTGAAAACAAAACGAAAAACAAGAACCCTCCACACGGTGGAGGGTTTCTTTTTACTAGGAGGATCCATGAGCAGACGGGAAGAACGGGAACAAGCATTTGCCCTGCTGTTTGAGCGGCTGGTCAATCAAAACTCGGTAGACGAGGTCATAGAAAACGCGGGCCTGGCACGGGACTGCCAGACAACGGAGTATATACGCAGCATCGCGTATGGTGTAGAGCAGCGGGAGGCTGAGATCAACGCGACAATGGAAGCGCACCTGAAAGCCGGCTGGCAGCGGACGCGCCTGTCCAAGGTCACGCTGGCACTGCTGCAAATGGCCATCTTTGAAATGTGTTACCTGGAAAACATCCCCTGTAAAGTCTCGATCAATGAGGCTGTAGAGTTGGCAAAGCTCTACGGCGGCAGCGACGACGCTTCCTTTCTCAACGGTGTGCTCGGCGGTGTGCTGAAGGATCTGGAGACAGCGGATGCGTAATTATTTTGGAATTGACACCAGCAATTACACGACGTCGGCGGCGCTGTTTTCTCAGGCAGGCATGATGCAGAATAAAAAGCTGCTGCCGGTGCGTGAAGGGGAGCTTGGCCTGCGGCAAAGCGACGCGGTGTACCACCATGTCCAGCAGCTTCCCGTGATTGCCGCGCCGCTGCTGCGGCAGGCTGGCCCTATCACCGCGGTTGGCGCTTCCGCACGCCCCCGTGATCAGCAAGGCTCCTATATGCCATGCTTTTCGGTAGGCCTCGGCGTGGCAAAATGCCTTTCAGATGTCCTGCGCGTCCCGCTATACGAGTTTTCCCATCAAGCGGGGCATATCGGCGCGGCGCTGTATTCCGCCGGCCGGCTGGATCTGCTGGAGCGGACATTCATCGCCTATCACGTTTCCGGCGGAACGACAGAAGCCGTGCTGGCGGAACCGGATGACGGCTGCGTATTCCGCTGCGAAATTCTCTCCCAATCCATGGATCTGAAGGGAGGGCAGGCGGTGGACCGCGTCGGGCTGATGCTGGGGCTCCGCTTTCCGGCGGGCAAAGCTTTGGAAGAGCTGGCGTTGCAATGGACGGAACCAGTTTCTGTCCGCGCTACAATGAAGGGCAATGATTTTTGTCTCTCCGGGTTAGAAAACCAATGCCGGAGCTTGCTGCAAAAGGGCGCTCCGCGTGAGATGATCGCCCGGTATTGCCTGGAATCCATTGCCGCTGCCCTGGAGCGATCCTGCGCGTTGCTGCGCAAGGAGCTTGGTGAATTGCCAATTGTATTTGCCGGCGGCGTCATGTCCAACTCTATTCTGCGGGAAAAGCTGACCCACAAATTTGGCGCCTGCTTTGCTGCCCCGGAATATTCGACCGACAACGCTGCGGGCATCGCGGTGCTGACCGCGGTCAAACACGGAGAGCGCTTATGATAAAAAAACCAGTGCTGCTGACTGTATCGCAGCTAAACCGCTACCTCAAGGCAAAATTTGAGGAGGACAACAATCTTACCGCCGTTTTTTTAAGCGGGGAGATTTCCAACTTTACCAATCATTACAGATCAGGCCACCTGTATTTTTCACTAAAAGATGAATCCGCCGCCGTCAAAGCAGTTATGTTTGCTTCGCAGGCGCAGCGGCTGCGCTTTTTGCCCCAGGATGGCATGAAGGTCATCGTGCGGGGGCGGGTGTCCATCTATGAGGCGACCGGCCAATACCAGGTTTATGTGGAGGATATGCAGCCGGACGGCGTCGGCGCGCTGAACCTGGCTTATGAACAGCTGAAGGAAAAGCTGGAGCGGGAGGGCCTGTTCGAGCCGGAGCGAAAGCGGCCGCTCCCGGCCTTTCCGGAGCGGATCGGCGTGATCACCTCGCCGACGGGCGCCGCTGTGCAGGACATCACGCAGATCCTCCGGCGCCGATACCCGCTGGCAGAGGTGATCCTGGCGCCGGTGCTCGTGCAGGGGGAGGGCGCCGCAGCGCAGCTTGTGGAGGCGCTGGGGCGGTTCAACAGGCTGGATTGCGCGGACGTCATTATCCTGGGGCGCGGCGGCGGCTCCATAGAAGACCTGTGGGCTTTTAATGAGGAATCCGTCGCCCGGGCGGTGGCCGCGTCCCACATTCCAGTTATCTCTGCCGTAGGGCATGAGACCGACTATACCATCTGCGATTTTGTGGCGGATTTGCGGGCGCCGACGCCCTCTGCGGCAGCAGAGCTGGCCACGCCGGATCAGGCAGAGCTGATGGGTTTGCTCCGCAGCTATCGCTATACCATGTGCCAATCGCAGAAATCCCGCCTGCTGCGGTGGAAGCAGCAGGTGGACGAGTTGTCCGCCTGCCGGTATTTGTCTGACCCGCAAATCTGGGTGGAGGAAAAACGGCAGCAGCTTACTGCCGCTACCGATGCTATGACAGAGAAGATGCGCACCTTGGTGGCCGATCACAAAAACCAACTGGCGGCATTGGCGGGCAAGCTGGATGGCCTTAGCCCGTTGAAGGTTTTGGATCGCGGCTTTGTTTACGCCACTGGCAAACAGGGCAAACTGCTCACAGACGCGGCGCAGGCGGCGCCAGGGGATCAATTGCGCTTACAGTTAAAAAACGGACGGATCGACTGCACAGTCGACGCGGTAGAAAGGTCGGGCGGATCGAATGAAACAAAATCTTACCTTTGAAACGGCAATGAAAAAGCTCTCAGAAATCGTGGCTAAGCTGGAAGACGGCCCCCTCTCGCTGGAGGAATCCCTCAAGCTGTTTGAAGAGGGGACAGCGCTCTCCGCCCACTGCTACCAAAAGCTGGAGCAGGCCGAGCAAAAAATACGGGAAATCGACGAATTGGAGAAAGCATATGAGTAGTTTTACAGAGCGGCAGCTAGCGCTACTGACACAAATCGAAACACAATTAGAACAGTATGTACCGAAGCAGGATACCCTGTACCGCACGCTGATCGACGCGATGCGCTACAGCCTGCTGGACGGCGGCAAGCGGATCCGCCCGTTATTGACGTTGGAATTCTGCGCGTTGTGCGGCAGCGACCCAGACACAGCGCTGCCCTTTGGCTGCGCCCTGGAGATGATCCACACCTACTCGCTGATCCACGACGACCTGCCATGCATGGATAACGACGCGATGCGACGGGGCCGCCCCTCCAACCACAAGGCCTTTGGGGAGGACACCGCGCTGCTGGCCGGCGACGCGCTCCAGTCGCTTGCCTTTGAGGTGATGCTGTCAGAAGACGCTGTTGCGGC
>CAZFHQ010000093.1:0-5580 GCA_964519325.1 uncultured Clostridium sp. | reverse complement strand
ATAAAAGGGGAATCGGCTGGTTACACTTTTGGTAAGCGGCTGTGTTCCGGTTTAGCTTTCGTAATCCTCCAGCAGGCGGCGCAGGCTGTCCCTGCCCTCCACGGTAATGCCTTGCTCCAAAGCCTGCCGGTCGCTTTCCGGCAGGGTGGCCACCTCCACATTCAGCGTTTGGATTGGGGTGTCCGGATCTCCGGCAAACACGCCGATCTTCCCCTGGAATGTTTTGACCACATAGGTGACGGACGCGGCGCTGATGCTGCTTTCCGTCTCCGCGGCAGGCACTTCCGCGGACGAAGAACCGCTATTTTTCGTGGAATCTTGACTTACGGATGAATTTGCGGTAAAATATCCTTGATTGTTGTCAGCATCCAATTCAGGAACCGCTGCGGCGTTCCTGTTGTCCTGCCATCGGCAGATGCTGAGGACGCAGACCATTGTGATCAGCGCGGCGAGCAGGATGGATGATGCAATCGAAATGAGAACGATTTTATGACCCTTCACGGTCAACACCTCCGTTTCGTTAAGCACAGTATTTGCCGTATTTTATGCAATTATTCACGGGTTGGCATCATCCCGGCGAATCCGCGGCCTGTGCGGCGGGGCGGCAATTTGGAAATTTACAGTTTTGACGCAGCTTGGACATCTTTTTGTCACAGCATTCCGGTATCCTTTGCCATAGATGAAAAAACCGGCGGACCGCGCCGGCGTTGGCAGATACCCGTTTCAGCTTGTCACCGGGAGCTTTTTTACCGGAGCAACGCCCGTTTGGACCGATGCCGCGGCCCTTCGCGGATCGGCAGTGGAATTTGAAAAATTGGGGTGAATGGATTGAGCAATCATAATAACAAGGATAGAGAGCAGACACAGCTCAGCGACCAGGGGAAGGTCCCCGCGCCCAGCACAGCCGCCGCCTTTGGCAAAATGCTTGGCAGGACCTTGCTCACCGTGCTGGTTGTGTTTCTTGCCATGCTGGCCGCGCTGGTCATCGGCCTGTGCGTTTACATCAATTCTTATATGAATGAAACGCTGGATATCGACCTCCACAACCTGAGCCTGGATTACACCAGCTTTATCTACACAACGGATGCGGATGGAAATGTGAAGCAGGCCTACACGCTGTATAGCGGCGACAATAACCGTGTTTGGGTGGATTTCGAGAATATTCCCCAGCAGATGAAGGACGCCATGGTTGCCATTGAGGACAAGCGCTTTTATGAGCATAAGGGCGTGGACTGGACCAGGACGCTGGGCGCTGTAACGGCGCTTGGCTCCGGCAACAGCTATGGCGGCTCCACACTGACCCAGCAGCTTATCAAAAACCTGACCGGCGACAACGAGGTTTCCATCAACCGCAAGGTCAAGGAGATTTTTCGCGCGCTGAACATGGAGAAGCAATACACCAAGGAGGAGATCCTGGAAGCCTACCTGAATGTGGTCAACTTTGGCTCCGGTACCAAGGGCGTGCAGGCTGCGGCCAACCTCTATTTTAACAAGGATATTTCAGAATGTGACATTGCGGAATGCGCGGCGATTGCCGGCATTACCCAGAACCCAACGGCCTATAATCCCCTGGTGTATCCCGAGGCCAACAAGGAGCGCCAGCAGACTGTCATCCAGGCCATGTATGACCAGGGCATGATCTCCAGTGAGGAGTATGACGCGGCCATGGAAGAGTCGGAGAACATGAAGTTCTACGGCATCATCAACGGCGGGCAGGTCGGCGAAGTCGCGGTGTTTGACTGGTATACCGAAGCGGTCATCACAGACGTGATGGATGACCTGGTGGAGAAGTATGGCTGCACTACAGAGGAAGCCTCCAACATGATCTACTATAACGGCCTGAAAATCTATTCAGCCGTCGATGTGGAGCTGCAAAACACGGTGGAGAACATTTTCGCCACCAATTCCTACCTGGAGGAGGACCCCGATCTGGAGGCCGGCTTCTATATGATGGACTACAATGGCCGTGTGCTGGCCATCATTGGCAGCACCGATGAAAAAACCGGCAACCGCTGGATGAGCAACGCCACTGACGCCCGTCGCCAGGTGGGTTCTACCATGAAAGCGATCTCCGTTTATACGCCTGCCATGGAGAACGGCTTTATCACCTACAGCACCGCGATCTCTGACGAGGCTATTGCAAACTACTTTGACGACGGCAGCGCCGGCCCGAACAACTGGTATTCCGGCAGCCGCGGCAACTTGGCCGCCTGGAAGGCGCTGGAGATCTCCTCCAACCGTGCGGCGGCCAACCTGTGCAAGATCATAACGCCGCAGCTCAGCTACAAGTTTATGACGGAGAACCTGCATTTTACCACCTTGACAGAAGCGGACAGCCGCTCCATTTCCGCTATGGCGCTGGGCGGCATGACGGATGGCCTCACTGTAAAGGAAATGACGGCGGCGTTCCAGATTTTTGGCAACAGCGGCCAATATTATAAGCCCTGCACCTACTACTATGTAGAGGACAGCGAAGGCAACGTGATCCTGGATAACAGGGATAACATTGCTGACCAGGCGGTTTCCGCCGGCACTGCCGAGACAATGAACAAGATGCTCCAGGGCGTTGTCAGCGGCAGCGAGGGTACCGGTACCATGGCGGCGATCTCCGGTTGGGAGGTCTACGGCAAAACCGGCACCACCGACGACAACGTGGACAGCTGGTTTATGGGCGGCACCCCATATGCCATTGCTGGCATCTGGACCGGCTACACAGAGGGCAACCGATCCATTGCCAATACCAATACGGCAAAGGCGCTGTGGAAAGCGGTGATGGAGGCTTATCTGGAAGATAAACCGGAGGCTTCCTTTACCTTTGACAATATTACCCAGGCTTACCTGTGTACCAGCACCGGCAAGGTCGCGTCCTCCGGCTGCAGCACAGAGTGGGGCTGGATTGCGAAGGACCGGCTGGAGGACTACTGCAACGGGGACCACACCCTGTATCGCGGCGGCAGCGGGGATTATGACGACGAGGATGATGATGACTACGAGGAGCCTGAGCAAACTGAGCCGGAGGAGGACGACGACGAGCCTGCGGCCTCTGACGAGCCAGAGGAGCCAAGCGCCAGCGAACCGGAGGAACCAAGCGCCGCCGAACCGGAGGAGCCAAGCGCCAGCGAGCCAGAGACGCCAAGCTCCACGGAACCGGAGGAGCCTTCCAGCGTGCCGGTCGTTGTCTCACCAGAGCCGGCAGAAAGCGAAGCGGCTTAGCGCCGCGGCGCATGGCTGACAGTTCAGGATCAGATCACCCTGCGCAAAGCAGGCGGCATAGCACACAACAAGCAGACGGGCGGATTTCTAACGTTCCGTCTGCTTTTTGTTTTTTAGCGGTTTTTGTGCAACCTGCCAATTCCAAAAAATTTGGAAAAAACCGTTGCGCAATTGGGAAAACCGTGGTAAACTGTATTTTGCGACAATACAGCAGTACATGGGTGGTGGACAATGAACCAGTCGAATTTTCTGCTGGTGGAGAGCAGCGCGCTGCCGCCAGTATTCAGCAAGGTGATCGAAGCAAAGGAATATCTGCGCGGCGGGCAGGCCGGCAGCACGGCGGAGGCTGTCCGCATGGCCGGTATATCCAGAAGCGTCTTTTACAAGTACAAGGATTCGGTCTACCCGTATCGGGAACGCTCGCCGGACGCCATCATCACGATCCAGGTCGTGCTGTATGACAAGCCCGGCGTCCTGATGTCTGTGATCTCACAGTTCTACAGCGTGGGCGCAAACATCCTCACCATCAACCAGAACATACCGGTCAAGGGCAAAGCGCTGGTGTCCATCTCCGCGCGGATCGACCGCATGGAGGAGCCGCTGGGCGCGCTGATGGAGCGGCTGCGGCAGGTGGACGGCGTAAAGACCATTGAGAATATCGCGGGCGAATAAAGCGTATTGAAATTTAATTGAAGAGGTGTAAGACACATGGCAAATATTGCAATTATGGGACACGGCGTGGTTGGCTCCGGCGTAGCGGAGATCTTCTATACAAACGGCGAGAATCTTGCCAGGCGCGCCAGGGAAGCGCTTTCGGTCAAGCGGATTTTAGATCTGCGGGAATTTCCGGACAGCCCCTACGCGGACCGCTTTACAAAGGATTTTCAGGATATTGTGACAGACGGCAGTATCCAGGTCGTGGTGGAGGTGATGGGCGGCATTCACCCAGCCTATGATTTTGTCAGGCAGTGCCTGGAGGCCGGCAAAAGCGTAGTCACCTCCAACAAGGAGCTGGTGGCGGTCAAGGGCGCGGAGCTGCTGGCCATCGCCGCGGCGCACAATGCCAACTTTATGTTCGAGGCCAGCGTCGGCGGCGGTATTCCGGTGCTTCGGCCCATCCATCAGTGCATGGCGGCCAACAATATCCTCAGCGTTGCCGGCATCCTCAATGGCACCACCAATTTTATCCTCACCAAAATGATTGAGGACAACATGGGCTTTGACGACGCGCTGGCGTTGGCGCAAAAACTGGGTTACGCCGAGCGCAACCCTTCCGCTGACGTGGACGGCCACGACGCCTGCCGCAAGATCTGCATCCTGGCGGCGCTGGCCTTTGGCAAGCACGTTTACCCAGAGCAGGTGCATACCGAGGGCATCACCGGCCTGACGTTGGCGGATGTCGCTTATGCCCATGCCTGGGGCGGCGTCATCAAGCTCATCGGCCAGACCACCCGCCTGGGCGACGGAAGAATTTCTGCCATTGTCTGCCCCATGTTCCTCAAGAACGCCTGCCAGCTTTCCACCATTGACGACGTGTTCAACGGCATCATGGTCAAGGGCAGCTTTACCGACGACGTGATGTTCTATGGCAAAGGCGCGGGCAAGCTCCCGACCGCCAGCGCTGTGGTGGCGGACGTGATCGACTGCGTGAAGCATGTGGAGGCCAGGAAGGACCTTTACTGGGAGGATAACGATGACCCGACCTATGTGGCAGACCATCTGGAGAACTCTGTCTGCCTGTATGTGCGCGCCGAAAACGGCTGCAAAGCCTGTGTGGAAAGCGTGTTCGGCCCAGTGGAGGTGCTGACGAGAGAGGGCGCGCCGGCGGGCGAGCTGGCGTTTATCACACCGCGTATGGCGGAAAGGGAGGCCCGCGCCAAGCTGGAGGAATTGCAGGCCAAGGGCCTGGCGGTTCGGGCAACCGTGCGGATTGGCGAAATTTAGCGCCGCCGCATACCATAAAAGGAACGAAATGAAAAGGCTGGTTTTAGAATATGATCAAAATTCAGGTTCCGGCAACCAGCGCCAACCTTGGTTCTGGCTTTGACGCCCTGGGCTTGGCGCTGACCTTATACAATCGGGTTTGGATGGAAGAATCCGATATGATTGATATTACGACCAAGGACGAGATCGCGGTGCCAACTGATGAGAGCAACCTGATCTACTGGGCGGCAAAGCGGCTGTATGAGGAGTGCGGAAAACGGCTGCCGGGCTTAAAAATGATACAGGAAAACAACATTCCCATGGCAAGCGGCCTGGGCAGCAGCTCCGCTTGCATTGTGGCTGGCCTGCTGGGGGCCAACCGGCTCATCGGCAGCCCGCTGAGCCAAAACGACCTGATCAATCTGGCGGCGGCCATCGAGGGCC
>CAZFHQ010000092.1:0-5623 GCA_964519325.1 uncultured Clostridium sp. | reverse complement strand
CCGCCCCGTGGTACTGGAACATCCGCTTGATGGATGGCATAAGGGAGCAGATGGACATATACAACAGAAAGATCAGGATGCGCAGGCCTCCCTCAATGGGGGAACGCCAGCAGGAAAGAGCGCCGCTGTAGCCGGTGAGCCAGTGAATGCCATTGAAAATCAGGGTGGGCAGGAAGATGAACAGCCCCACCGCCAGGCAGATGCCGAAAAAGCCCGCCACGCCTACCATGGCGCCCATCAGCTTATCGCCAAAGTGGTCCTCGCACCATTTGTCAAACTTGCTCTGCTCGGCCTCCTCGTCGGTGGCGGCGAATTCGGCGGAGATGCCCAGCGCCTTGTAGCCCACCATCAGCGACCACACCATATTGATGACGCCGCGGATCAAGGGCAGCTTCATCCATGGATGGCGCTCCTGGGGATGCTTCATGTCCAGGTCCACATTTTCAATCGTTTTGTTCGGCAGACGGCAGGAAACCACCGTCCGCTTTGGGCCGCGCATCATAATGCCCTCCATCAGCGCCTGTCCGCCAATCGACGTGACCCGTTTTGTTTGGTTTTTCTTTGCCATAGCAGTTCCTTTCTGGAGTTGCAGCGCGCCGCTGCCGGTTCCCGCCCCGCCGCAAGAGGCGTCAAAAGTAATGTTCAGCCGTGCATTTTCTGCCGCTGGCGCTGGAGGTTCTCATAAGTGGGGATGGAAATCGTTACAGCCGTGCCAAGGCCCTCGTGGCTCTCGATCTCCAGCCCGCCGGCGTGGAGCGCCATGATCTCATCCGCCAGGGCCAGGCCAATGCCGGAGCCTCGGATGCTCTGGTTAGCCTTGTAGAACTTCCGCCGCACGTTGGGCAGGTGCTCCGCCGGGATCCCGCAGCCGTTATCCGCCACGGTAATGTAAATGAAGCCGTCGCTTTCCTTGGCCGAAACGCTGATGGTCCCGCCCTCGTCGGTGTACTTCAGGGCGTTGTCGATAATATTGACGAACACCTGCCGCAGCCGGTTGATGTCGCCGTACACCGGCGGCAGCGACTTGGGCGCGTCATACAGCAGGAACTTCCGCTCCGCTTTGGCCCGGTCGGTAAATAAATACACCGATTCCCCCAGATCCTCCAGCAGGTCGGTCCGCTGCATATTCGTTTTCATTTTGCCGCTCTGCATACGGGAAAAATCCAGCAGCTCCTCCACAATGCCGGAGAGCCGCTCCGACTCCCGGATAATAACGTTGATGCCCCGGTCAAAGGTCTGCTGATCCATCTCGCCGCACTGCATTGTTTCCGCCCAGCCTTTTATGGCGGTCAGCGGCGTGCGCAGTTCGTGGGAGACTGAGGAGATAAACTCGTTTTTCATATTCTCCATGGTGTCCAGCGACACGGCCATGTCATTGATGGCGTCGCACAGCTCGCCGATCTCGTCGTCCTTTTCTTTTTCCAGGCGGATGTTAAAATCGCCCTGGGCAATTTTGTTCGCCGTAAAATTAATCTCCTTGATTGGCGCGGTCAGCCGCTTGACAAACCGGTTGCTGACCAGAATGACCGCCAGCAGCAGCGCCAGCCCGCCGGCAACCATGCCGGCGCAAACCAGCAGGACTGTTTTGGCCGCGCCCCCCAAAGGCGAAAGATACCGGACGCCGCCGGCCAGCTGCCCCCCGCTGTCATACAGCAGGGTGGTCACCGCCATCACATAGCTGCCGTTGGGCAGCGTCCCGACCCAGCGGGCCTGCCCGTTCTTACTGCGCAGTGCCGCCTGATAGTCGTCGCCGGCCAGATAGTCCTCCGCCGTACCGCTGGACACCGCCAGGACAGTACCGTCAGGATTCAGGGCCGCTGCCTGCACATCGTCCGACGCCCCCACCGCCGTTACGCAGTGCGCCGTGAACGCCGCCGTGTTGCCGCTGCCCGCCGCCTCATACAGCTGCACCAGGGTATCCGCCTGCCCGCAGAGGGACCGCTCCACGCTTTTGTACGCAAAATGGCGGGTCACAAGGGTCAGGCAAACGATGAGGATCAGCAAAAACACACCGACGATGCCGGTAATCCGCAGCGTCCACCGGCGGGCCAGGCCGCCATGAGACGACGCATTCTTTTTTTTCATTGCCGCCCGCTCCTTTCCTGCTGTCGCCGTGCCGGCGCAAATTGTGCCTATACAAACAATTCTGCCGAGTATGCCAGCATACCCCGCAGAGTAATTGTTCCATGATTCTGCTGTATCAGGTCTCCCAACGGTAGCCCAGGCCCCAAACCGTAACGATGTGCTTGGGGTTGGATGGCTCATCCTCGATCTTCATCCGCAGGCGGCGGATGTTCACGTCCACGATCTTTTCCTCGCCAAAGTAATTCTCGCCCCAAACATGCTTGAGGATCTCGGTGCGGTCCAGCGCTGTTGCGGGATTGGAAAAGAAATACTCCATAATCTGGAACTCCACCTGGGTCAGCTCAATCGGCTTGCCGTTCTTGAGCAGGGAGCGGTTGCGGAGGTTGAGGGCGAAGTTGCCGGACTTGATCTCCTCCTTGAACACGCTGTCCCCTTTGGCTTCCGACATGGCTACCCGCCGATAGACGGCGTCCACCCGCGCCACCAGCTCCGATGGGCTGAAGGGCTTGGTCACATAATCGTCGGCGCCCATCATCAGGCCGCTGACCTTATCCATCTCCTGGGTTTTGGCGGTCAGCATAATAATGCCGATGGAACTGCTCCGCTTGCGCAGCTCCTTGCACACCGCAAGGCCGTCATATTTGCCGGGCATCATAATATCCAGCACCGCAACGTCAAAGTCGCTGTTTTCCCGCTCATAAATTTCCAGCGCCTGCTCGCCGTTTTCCGCCTCATAGGCGTCATATCCGGCTCGCTTGAGGTTAATGACGACAAATTCGCGGATCGCCTGTTCATCTTCCACAACAAGAATTTTCTTCATTTCCCATCTCACATCCTTTGTTTTGCGCTTTTCCTTCACGTTGATGTTATCCATCTGTGACACCAAGGATTTTGCTTTTCACATACTGATACATAATGATTAATTTATTATATCACAAATGGAATCAAAATGCACGAAAAAAATACAAATTTACTCGATTTTCGTTGGCGCGCCGGCATATTCCGCCTATTTTTTATTTTTCTGGTGTAAATCAGGGAAATTTATGGTACAATAGCGGTGTCATATGATTTTATTGAAAAGGAGTTTTTGAACATGGAAAGAACCTATATTATGCTCAAGCCGGACGCGATCCAACGGGGCCTGATGGGCGAAGTGATCTCCCGCATTGAGCGGAAGGGCTACAAGATCACCGACTGCAAAATGATGCGCCTGGACGAGGCGATCCTCCGCGAGCATTACGCCCACATTGCCGATAAGCCCTTCTTCCCAGAGATCGTGGAATACATGACCTCCGGCCCGGTGCTCGGTATGATCGTGGAAGGCGAAAACGCTGTGCAGGGAATGCGGATCATCATGGGCGCTACCAAATTTGAGGAGGCCGCTGCCGGCACCATCCGCGGCGACTATGCGTTCTGCACCGGCGAGAACATCATTCACGGCTCCGATTCCATTGAAAACGCAGAGATTGAAATCAAGCGTTTCTTCGGCTAACCCATACCACACAGACGCCTTCCCGCCGGGAGGGCGTTTTTTTACCAACAGAAAAGAACCGCTATCGTTCGTTAGCGGTTCTCTTGAACAAATACATTTCTTGCTGCACCATGGCTGCGCCTGGATCACAATGGCACAGCCTGAAAAAGGGCGGATCGCCCTGTCCTGGAACGGGACGCTGCTTAATAGGAGCTCCAGCCGCCGTCAACGGTCAATGTCTCGCCATTGACAAAGGAGGAGTCGTCGCTGGCAAGGAACAGCGCGGCGCCCGCGATTTCATAGGGATCACCATAGCGGTCCGAGAGGCCCATGCCGTTCTGCATACGGCTCATGCCCCGCTCGCTCAGCTTCCACGCGCCTGTGCCGATGTTGGTTGCGACAGCGCCTGGGCAGATCGCGTTGCAGCGGATACCGGTATCGCCATACATAAAGGCAATATTCTTTGTCATGCCGACGACCGCGTGCTTGGACGCTGTGTAAGCTAAGCCGGCACGGCCGCCGAACAGGCCGCCCACAGAGGCGGTGTTGATAATCACGCCGTGTTTGTTTTCTGTCTCAAGGAAGTACTGGACCGCCTTGCGGCAAGCATACATCACGCCGCTGGTGTTGACCCGCATGATCAAATCCCAGCGCTCGTCTGTCAGCTCGCTGATCGTGGTCATGCTGTCCATAATGCCGGCATTGTTATAAATAATGTCCATTTTCCCGCATTCACGGATAGCATAGTCGATCATGGCCTCGACGCTTTCCCGATCGCCGACGTCGACCCGCACGGGATGAATACGGTCGGCGTAGTCCTTGAATTCTTCCTTCAGCGCGCAGACCGTGTCATAATTGATGTCTGCCGCCACAACGGTTGCGCCCGCGCGCAGAAAAACGTCTGTGGTTGCCTTGCCAATGCCGGAGCCGGCGCCTGTGATGACGGCGACCTTATTCTCTAATTGCCCGCCGCGAAGATGCTTTAAGTTATACATAAGAAAGCCTCCTGAAAAAATTGGAATCGTACCCGGTACGTTGACAGGGACAGATGGCCTGCAGGCCAACGGGAACATACCGAGGTATGTTTTAAGAATACCACGGAATGTTTGCCTCTTCAGTGATTTTATCACAAACCTCTCCCTTTTGCTTTTAGGCGGGTTTTTTGCTATAATAGCTGTGACCAACGCGATAGGAGACAGAACGATGAAAGAACAATTGATGACAACAGCCATTGCCATGTGGCAGGCAAACGGGTTCGACAATATCAGTATTGCGGAGATCTGCAAGGAATGTGACGTAACCAAGGGCAGCTTTTACTACCATTTCGCATCTAAAGAACGATTGCTGAGCGAATACTTTTATTTGCAAAGCGAAAACAAGCTCCAGGCTACCGCGGCACAAAGCCTGGCCGAACCCTCTTACATTGAAAAAATCTGGATCCTGATGCGGAGCTATACACAGGTCATCCTGGACATGGGGATCGACCTGACAAAGGCGCTTTTGCGGGCAAATGTGACAAACGAATGTGCGCTGATCCCCTTGAACGGGGGGAATGCTGCCAACAGCCAAAGCGCCCTGCTGATTTATACAGCCTGTGAAGCAGGACAAAAATGCGGGGAGATCCGGACAGATCAGCCGGCAAAAGCGCTCATTGACGCGGTGACTGCCGCGCTGACCGGCGTCCTCTTTTATTGGGCCGTCACAGACCCAAAACAGAATCTGTTCGCACAGCAGCGAAAGATGCTGGACCTTTTACTGGCGGTGCGGCCCGATCAAAAACAAGCCTGATGATTGTTGGCACATCCGCACAAAACCTTGAACGACCGCATAGATAAGCCATTTTTTAGAAAGAAAAAAACTCCGCGTCCACTTAGGACGCGGAGTTTGTGCTGGAGGTGCCACCCGGATTTGAACCGGGGAATAAAGGTTTTGCAGACCTTGGCCTTACCACTTGGCTATGGCACCACAGATGCGACAAATGACGCTTCAGAAAGCGTCATTCCATCGCAGGACTGGAGCGGATGACGAGGCTCGAACTCGCTACCTCCACCTTGGCAAGGTGGCGCT
>CAZFHQ010000091.1:3212-5638 GCA_964519325.1 uncultured Clostridium sp. | reverse complement strand
TTGGCAACCGCGGCAGCGCCTGGTGCGCTGTTGTAACCAACCGGTTCCGCACCTGCGACATCATTGGCCGGACAGTCATCCTCCATGCCATGCCGGATGATTTCTCGACCCAGCCTGCCGGCAATTCCGGCAAAAAGATCGCCTGCGGCGTGATCGCCCGCGTATAAAAACAGCAAGAAACCGTATCCCAAACAGGATACGGTTTCTTGCTTTAGGCGTGGCCCGCGTACCATCCGCACCGACTGGACGGCGGCTTGCCTTAGCCCTCTTCTCTCATCTTCGCAAAGCACTCGCTGCAATAAACAGGGCGATCTTCGCGCGGCTTAAATGGAACCCTTGCCTCTTGCCCGCAGGCCGCGCACTGGGCGACAAACATTTCCCGCTCCGGCTTTGCCGCGTTCTTTCTGGCGTCACGGCAGGGTTTGCATCTCTGCGGCTCGTTTACAAAGCCCTTGGACGCATAGAACTCCTGCTCGCCCGCAGTGAACGTAAATTCGTTTCCGCATTCTTTACAGATGAGAGTCTTGTCTTCGTACATTTGAATAACCTCGCTTTGGTTTAATAGAAATTTGCCCTTAGGCGGATTTGCACCGACACCTTTGATTTTCAACGCTCTACTTAAGCTACCTGGGCATAAAATTTCTCATGTACTGGACAAGTGACGCTTTAATTTCCTGCGGACGCGCTGCATGGCGTTGTCCACGGTTTTACCGGGTACTGCCAGCCTGCAAGCGATCTCATGATAGGTGCAGCCGTTCAGATAAAGCTGAAGCACCGCTTTTTCCATGGAGGACAGCGAGGCGTTGAGATGCTCGTTCACCGCGCGGACGCCCTCCTGGGCGATCACCTGGGTCTCCGGGTCGTTGCCCTCGCTGCACACCAACTGATCCCGGTCGGAAAAATCGGCCGCCTGCAGCGACAAGGAGTCGTTCAGGATGGTGTGTTTCAGGCTGGCGGAGGACCGGTAGGCCGTGATGATCCGGTTGGAAATGCAGACCCCCGCATAGGTCTGAAAACTGGCGCTGCCGGCCGAATCATAAGTGGTGGCGGCGTTGAACAGCCCCAGCAGGCCCTCCTGCCAAAGGTCGTCCGCCTCCAGCGCAAAGCTGTGGAAGGACGCGGCCTTGGCACGCACCAGCGGCAGGTATCGGTTAGAAAGCTCCACAAACGCGTCGGCATCCCCCTCCCGGATCAGTTGGGCCAACGCATCGTCCGAGAGCTTTGAAACAGCAGATAACAAGCCAACCACACTCCACCTGAAAACCAAAAGATCGCAATCATAATACCTGATTTGCACGAAAAAGTCAATTAAAATTATGGCATTTGCTGAAAAACCGGCAGCTCCAACCCGTGATTTTCGTTGCAGAAGCACAACAGGTTCCAAAAAATTCAGTTTTTCCTTTGATATTTTATATATTATACCACACAACATGCCCGTTCGCAAGAAAAAAGTATGAAAATCTCATGAAAAACCTTGATTTTTTGCGATTTCTCCCCAGCCGCCTCTTTGTTTTTCCCCTTCCTTATGCTAAAATGGAAGAAAACGACACGAGGTGGAACTTATGATAGCACAGCTTTTCAGCATGGGGATCTTTGGCCTGCACGTCTTTCCCGTAACGGTGGAGACCGATCTTTCCCGCGGGCTGCCCTCCTTTGACCTGGTCGGCTTGCCCGGCGCCGCTGTCAAGGAATCCCGCGACCGGGTGCGCGCCGCCCTGAAAAACTGCGGCTTTGAATTTCCCGTCAGCCGCATCACGGTGAACCTGGCCCCAGCTAACGAGCGGAAGGAAGGCCCGCTCTATGACATCCCCCTGCTCCTTTCGCTGCTTCTTGCCTCCGGCCAGCTGTCCTGCGACGTCACGGACTGCGTGTTTCTTGGGGAGCTTTCCCTTTCCGGCAAAACACGGCCGGTCAGCGGCGTCCTGCCCATGCTGCTCAAGGCGGCGGAGTGCGGCTTCCGCCGGGCGTTCATCCCCGCCGCGAACCGCACGGAGGGCGCGGTCGTCACCGGCATGGAGGTCTTTGCGGTGGACCATGTTCAGGAGCTGATCGGCCATCTCTCCGGCCGGCAGCGTCTGCGGCCGGTGGCGCCCCTGGCCGCCGGGCAGCTGGAGCGGCTGCCCCTGCCGGACTTCGCAGAGGTAAAGGGGCAGTCCAACGCGAAGCGCGCCCTGGAGGGCGCGGCGGCTGGCGGCCATAACGTGCTGATGATCGGCCCGCCTGGCGCCGGCAAAAGTATGCTGGCCAAGCGGCTGCCGTCTATCCTGCCGGACATGACCTGGGAAGAAACCATCGAGACAACAAAGCTATATTCCGTGTGCGGCAAGATCAACGCGGACACCCCGCTGATCCAGACGCGGCCGTTCCGCGCGCCGCACCACACCGTCTCGGCAGCCGGGTTGACCGGCGGCGGCCCCTCCCCGCTG
>CAZFHQ010000091.1:0-3202 GCA_964519325.1 uncultured Clostridium sp. | reverse complement strand
CTCCCTTGCCCACAACGGCGTGCTGTTCCTGGATGAGCTGCCGGAATTTCCCCGCAACGTAATGGAGGTGCTGCGCCAGCCGATTGAGGATCACACCGTGACCATCTCCAGGGTAAACGGCACGGTATCTTATCCCTGCAGCTTTATGCTGGTTGCCGCCATGAACCCCTGCCCCTGCGGTTATTTTGGCCACCCCACACGGGCCTGCACCTGTTCCGCCGGGCAAGTCTCCAAATACCTTTCTAAAATTTCCGGCCCTCTGCTGGACCGCTTTGACCTCCATGTGGATGTGCCGCCGGTGGAATTTGACCATCTTGTCTCCACAGAAAAAGCAGAGCCTTCCGCCGCGATCTTAGAGCGGGTCAACGCCGCCCGCGCCCTGCAAAACCAGCGGTTCCGCGGAACGGCCGTCACCTGCAACGCCAACATGACCAGCGACCGCCTGCTGGAGTGGTGCCGGACAACGGAGGCCGCCCAACGGCTGCTGAAAAAAGCCTTTGAAAAGCTGGGGCTTTCCGCCCGCGCCTACGATCGGGTGCTTAAGGTATCCCGCACCATTGCCGACCTGGACGACAGTCCGGATATCCTGCCGGCGCACGCCGCCGAGGCGATCCAGTACCGCAGCCTGGACCGCAAATATTGGCAGCGGGAGTTGTATTAGCCGCTTTGCCCGCAAAGCCTGGTAAGACAGTCAATTTGATTGGCTGCCTTTTTTCGCGCCAAACAGGAATCTCACCCTGCGAATCTTCATAACTTATACAAATTTTCAGCGGATTTATAGACGTTATCCTCAAAAAAACAAGGAAATGCTTCGGAAATGATTGACGAAAATGTAGGAATATTATATAATAAGATTAATTTTAGGGTTTAAAGTACAAAACGCTTTAGGGATTTAAAGCTGAAAACTCTAAATACATAAAAAAGGAGAATGATTCAAGATGAAAAAATCCGTTAAGGCCGTCGGCGGCATTGCACTGGCTGCAATGATCTCCATGCTTGCAATGGCAGGCTGCGGCGACGATGCCGGCACACAAACAGCAGACACAGAAACTTATACCATCGGCATCTGCCAACAGGTACAGCACGATGCCCTTGACGCTGCAACCCAGGGCTTCCAGGATGCTTTAACTGAAAAGCTGGGCGACAGAGTCAGCTTTGACGTGCAGAACGCTTCTGGCGAGGTGACCAACTGCACCACCATCGTTTCCAAGTTCGTTTCTGACGATGTGGACATGATCCTGGCCAACGGCACAGACGCGCTCGTTGCCTCCTCTGAGGCGACCGAGACTATTCCGATTGTGGGAACCTCCATCACGGACTACGCGACCGCTCTGGGCATCAGCGACTGGACCGGCGCAACCGGCTTTAACGTGACCGGTACCTCTGACCTGGCCCCGCTGAACGAGCAGGCGCAGATGATCGTGGACGTCGTTCCGGACGCCAAAACCGTTGGCATCCTGTACTGCTCCGCCGAGGCCAACTCCAAGTACCAGTCCGACGTGATTGAGGAAGAGCTGAAAAACCTGGGCGTAGAGACTAAGGTTTTCACCTTTGTGGACACCAACGACGTAACCTCTGTCACCCAGCAGGCTGTGGCAGACTGCGACGTGCTTTACATCCCGACCGACAACACCGCGGCTTCTAACACAGCGGCAATCAACAACGTCGCGGAGCCGGCAGGCGTACCGATCATCGCCGGTGAGGAAGGCATCTGCAAGGGCTGCGGCGTCGCCACATTCTCCATCAGCTATTATGACATCGGCCACAAGGCTGGCGAAATGGCATATGAGATCCTGACAAACGGCGCGGACCCGGCTACCATGGATATTCAATATGCAGACGAACTGACAAAAGAATACATGGCTGACCGTGCTGCGGCGCTGAAGGTTACCATCCCAGATGACTATGTGCAGATCGAAGTGGAAGAGTAAGCAATAATTCTATAATTTTCACAAAAGAGATAAGCACAGCTTATCTCTTTTGTCTGTTAAAGGAGCAAAGGAAATGACCGCGGTTCTACAATTTTTTCAGTCGCTGCCATCGCCGATCGCCCAAGGTATGATCTGGGGCATCATGGCAATCGGCGTTTATATCACTTACAAAATCCTTGACCTTGCCGACCTGACCGTTGACGGTTCGCTCGGCACCGGCGGCGCGGTGCTGGTGGCACTCACCACAAGCGGCGTGAATATCTACCTCTCCCTGACAATCGCCTTTTTTGCCGGCTGTGCCGCCGGCTTTGTCACCGGCATTCTGCACACCAAGTTTGGCATTCCCGCCATTCTGGCTGGCATTTTAACACAGCTTGCCCTGTATTCTATCAACCTGCGCATCCTTGGCGGCAGGTCCAACCTGCCTATCAGCAAACGGAATTATAACCTGATCGTTACCTCCAGCACCGACAGCCTCGGCTGGACGATCCTCATCTGCGCTGGCTTTGTGGTGGCGATCATCGCCGTGCTATACTGGTTCTTTGGCACCGAGCTGGGCCATTCCCTCCGCGCTACCGGCTGTAACCCGGCCATGGCCAGGGCCAACGGCATCAACACCGACACCAGAAAGATCATCGGCCTTGTCATTTCCAATGGCATTGTCGCCCTGGCCGGCGGCCTGCTGGCGCAGTTTAACGGCAGCGCAGATATCAACATGGGCCGCGGCGCGATCGTCATCGGCCTGGCCGCCGTCATTATCGGCGAGGTCATTTTCGGCAAGATTTTCAAGAATTTCGCCTTGCGCCTGCTCTCGGCCGTGATCGGCGGCGTCATTTACTATATCGTCATCGCCATTGTATTGAAGCTCGGCTTGGACGCCAACGACCTGAAGCTCCTCTCGGCCGCTGTTGTCGCGCTGTTCCTGGGCATCCCATACTGGAAGTCCAAGATCCTCAGCAAGCGGGTCAAGAATAACGATGGAGGTGAAAAGGATGCTTGAAATCAAAGGTGTGCATAAGACGTTTAACCCTGGCACCATCAACGAGAAAAAGGCGCTGAGCGGCATCAACCTGACCTTGAACGAAGGGGATTTTATCACCGTGATCGGCGGCAACGGCGCGGGCAAATCGACCCTGCTGAATATGATCACCGGCCTGTACCCTGTAGACTGCGGGCAAATCATCATTGACGGCATTGATGTGACAAAGCTGCCGGAGCACAAACGGGCAAAATTCCTGGGCCGCGTGTTCCAGGACCCGATGACCGGCACC